>JALUDQ010000264.1 GCA_027043985.1 Desulfurococcales archaeon | reverse complement strand
CATACATGTTTACTGCGCTACTAGCTTCGCTAAAAGTCCTCGTAAACATGATGGTTCCCCTACTTGTTGCTACAGCAACGCTTCCCCAAATAATTGTGCGTGAGATAATAGATAGTGTGAAAGGATATAGAATGGTAGAGTGTAGGAGAATAAGAGTAATGGAGAAAAAGCCGTCTAAAACTATGGCGAACGAAATAGTAGTAGAAGACAAAGACTATTATGATACACTGGAAAACGTTAGATGGAGCACCAAGATAATTAATGAGTCAGAGATAAACCAGGTTCTTAAAGAAAATAATGGAAGTAGAGTACTAATCGTAAGGAATACTCCAAAAAAGGCAATAAGCACGTATAGGATTGCAGAGAAAGTAGCTGATGGAAGAATAGGATTAATACACGGCTTAATGCGTAGTATTGACCGTAAACGAATGGTTAAGAAACTAGAAGAAACCGATGTACTGATAGGTACACAAGTAATAGAAGTTGGCATAAACGTAGACTTTGATATCCTTATAACAGATGCTGCAAGTTTGCCAGCGATGATCCAGAGAGCTGGAAGAATAGCGAGACACGTAGATAGTCAACGAGATGCAAAAGTATACATAGTATCCGGGGATGGCGATCAAATATACGATGAGAAAATAGTATTAGAGACTTTAACGGAACTCACACGTTATGAGAACTTGGACTGGAGAATATATTGTACTAGTAATTGTAGTAAGCCTAACGTTTACATGATATTAGAGAAGATATATGCTGGTGATAGGCAGGTTAGAGAAGTAATTGAGGGAGCTACTCTTGTAAGGTTATGGGAGCTAGCAGTCAATCCTTCAAAGGGGTTTAGTGAGGCGCTAAGATACTATAGGATCCAGTGCATTAAGAAGAGGGGTTTCATAAGAAGCAATATATTATTACCAGTAGTTTTCTCGGAAAAACAAGTTAACATGGACCTAGCAGAATTAAGTGATAATAGTGTACCATTAAGTATATGGAGGATTAGGAAAGCATTGAAAGAAGACATACTCGACTGCACAAACAATAAGTGTAGGATCATAGCATGGGATTTATCAAGTAAGAACATGGAGTTAACTGAAACATTCATAGAAAAAGATAAACTATTGATGCTAGTTGAAAAGTACTGTCCTCTCCTACCATATACTGTAAACGGTAAGAGGATATTGCTGCATTCACTAATAGGTAGAATAGAAAAATACGATGAGACGTTAGGGCTGGAGCTATGACCCAAATCCTCTACGCGTATTGTAATAGCAGTCTCCTTCAACACTCAATAAATGTAGCAGAAAAACTCAAAGTATTCATTGAGCGGGGAGATATTATAGTATTATGCAATAAGATTACAAATACGTTGAAAGCAAAATACGAGAACATAGATGAAAAACTAGTAAGAGATCAATGCCTAGAGCTCGCACGCTTAGCAGCATTCCTCCACGATATTGGAAAGGGATTAGAGATTTATCAAGACCCATCCCGCTATAAAGTTGTAGAGGGAGAATGTAAAGCATCATACGTGTTCCATGAAGTATTTTCAGCAGTGGTAATAAGGCGTTTAATGGAGAACGTGTTGGCTAGGTACATTGGACTAGAAGAGCTTCGACTTATTCCAGTAATAGTAGCTCTGTATCATCACTATACTATGGAGCGACTAGATTTTGAGAGGATAAGAGACTACTTGGATAGACTTGGAGGAAAAGTCTTCCTTCATGAAGAAACAACTAATATAATTGTTGAGGCTGTTTGGAGGACTTTCGGAAACGTGGATGTGGAAGATAGGGT
>JALUDQ010000263.1 GCA_027043985.1 Desulfurococcales archaeon | reverse complement strand
ACGGCTTTATTCCTAGACAAGTTCTACTATTATCTCTCAACACTAGAGTCGAAGGGATTATTGAAGACCATGTTTCTAAGCCAAGCGTTAGATGAGATAGGTGTTCAGGGAAGCCTAGAATACATTCCGACAACTACTTGGCTTGGAAGCTTCCATAAATGGCATGGTGAGAGAAGAGAACACGATGAGTATTGGAGGAAGGCTTATCGCGGATACCGTTTGATAAGAGCATACGAGCACATGGTTGGTGGGAGAGACAATTATTCTGGTAGAGCTAGATGGGCACTCTACCATGCACTTGATAGTGATTACTGGTGGGCTGAATTCTGGAACCAGAAAGCTATATCTGAGTGGCTACGAGTACTAGAAGACTCTATGAGTGAAGCATATTCTAAGATAACAATATATCCCAAACCAGCAACTATGACTGGAGAACTTGGAGTAGAATCATGTATAACAGTTGTAGTAGAAAACAAGCTTGACAAACCAGTTAAACTAACCCTATCATTAGCGAAAACCTACGCCTATACAACCCCATTAACCGTTAAGTCTCCTCCGGGAGAGAAAGAGCATCGGATATGCTTTACTCCGAGAACATGGGGTAAGGTTAAGGTACCAGTAATAGCGTTGGCCCAAGACTACATTGTTGCTACAACCTATCTAGAAGTAGACGTTTATCCCAGAAGACATGTCTGAGTAGGGAAACAAGCTTTTAGCCCTTAGAGAGACTAGTCTAGGATAGATGTGATGAGCCGACCAATCTGCTGACTACTACCTCGTTATAGATGATGCATAGACGCCCTTACTGATCTCACTAGTAATCATTGACAATATCTTCTCAGTTGCTTCTCTTATACGGTCTTCTACGTTATGATACGAGTTGACTAAGACTACTTTACCCGGAAATAATTCTAGATGAACCTTCCTTATAGCCTCGTGTATCTTCTTAGCATATTCTACATCCTCCCATCGCTCACTATCTGTATGATACTTGCTTGGAGGCTTAGTCAGTAAGACCAAGTCTACTTTACCGCGGAGCTTCTCAACTATACCCATTATCTTCTTAGAAGGCTTGAGCCCATCAACCTCTATGTAGGCTAAAGCCGTAAAGACTCCAGAATCATCTATTATTACATCGGGTTTCTCTCTTAGAGCCTTCAAGTATTCTAGGTAGTGTCTCCTAACAACTTCTTCCTCGAACCGCAGCCTATCAATCCATGGAAGAATATCTCCACCCCGCCTTTGTTGTTCACGGATAATTAGTCTTGCTTGATCATCTATTATCTTTACTCTAAAGCCCTTAGACTCTAATTGTCTAGCAACGCCTTGAACGATAGTAGTCTTGCCAGTACACGGGCCGCCTACCACGATTATGTAGAGCACTTGAGCCCAGCTAAAACTCCATACAAGAACAGTATATAAACACTCTCTCCTATACAGTCAAACACCAGGTACTCTTAGAATAGGATTTGTGGAGAAGCATAGACAATGTATTGTTCTCCTATCTGTGGATTCTCCTCCTGGACAAGTTTAATTATATTTATTTAACTCTATTTTACCCGGTGATAGCCTTTACCACGTTAGATCTAGGCTTAATTGACCGAGTTCTAAGCGAAGCCGAGAAGCGTGGAGCAAGCTATGTTGACGTGAGGCTACAGGAGTATCGTTTCGAGGCTTTAAGCGCTGATAACCGGGTTTTAAAATCCTATACTAGCTCTATTAGACGTGGCCTTGGGGTTAGAGTTCTCGTAGAGGGGTATCAGGGGTATGCTTCTACGAGTAACTTGTCTTGGAGT
>JALUDQ010000262.1 GCA_027043985.1 Desulfurococcales archaeon | reverse complement strand
GTAATAGGCTTAGGAAAGAACATAATGTTCGTTTCAAGCGATATACCAGCATTTCTCGAATACACTAATAGAGTCATCGTATTACAGGATGGGGAGATCGGATACATTACTGGCGATACAGTCCATATTGAGAGAATAGATGGCACAATTGTAGATACATCGAAACGTATAAGGATTGTAGATTGGACACCGGAGATGGCGAAAAAGGCTGGATATCCTCACTTCATGTTGAAGGAGATTCATGAGCAACCTTTAGCATTATCAAGTACTCTAGCGGGCATAGGTGTAGAAGTGGAAAAACTCGCAGAGGTACTTGCATCAGCGCAGAGAGTTTTCTTAACTGGTGCTGGAACGAGTTATCATGCAACTCTTATAGCAGAGTACCTATTGAATAACCTGGCAGAAATACCTGCTTTCTCCTTTATATCTTCAGAGTATAATAGATATGGCAAAATACTTACTAAAAACGACGTATTAATAGCGGTTAGCCAGTCTGGCGAAACAATAGACACTTTAATGGCTGTACGTAGAGCTAAGAAAAAGAACGTCTTTATAGCAGCAATATCAAATGTAATAGACAGTGCTATACCACGTGAATCAAATATAGCAGTATACACTCGTGCTGGACCCGAAATAGGTGTTGCAGCTACAAAAACATTTACAACACAAGTTTTTCTACTATCATGGATCATCATTAAATCAGCGCAGATTAAGGGTTCTATAACAGAAGAAGAAGCAAAGACCCTATATTCTTCTCTTAGAAGACTTCCAGAATATGCTAGGAATGTTATAAGCGTAAACGAGTTCTTGGCAAAGAAAATAGCCCGAGACATGGCTGGTAAACAAAGTGCCTATTATCTTGGTAGGGGGCTAGCAGTACCAGTATCTATGGAAGGGGCATTAAAATTAAAGGAAATAGCATATATACATGCAGAAGCATATCCGGCTGGAGAGAGCAAGCATGGACCAATAGCTCTCGTAGAACCAGGTTTCCCTGTTCTCTTTACAATATTTGATGATGAGTATAGAGATTTAATTCTCGCAAACATTGAGGAAATGAAGGCCAGGGGAGCCTGGATAATAGTGAATACCTTTGAAGAAAATGAAAAAGCAGTAAAGCTTTCAAATAATGTTTTCAAAACACCTAGAGTCCCACATTGGGTTGCTCCAATACTACATATAATCCCGTATCAATTGCTAGCATATTATACTTCTATAGTTAAGGGTTATGATCCCGATAAACCGAGAAATTTAGCTAAGACGGTTACAGTAGAATAGGTAGAGGTGGTCTCTGTCTTGGATTTAATAATGGTGATACTAGCTGGAGGAGCTGGGCAGAGAATAATTGATATAACTGATGGTAAGCCTAAAGTCTTACTGGATATAGCTGGCAAACCTGTTATCGAGTATGTAATATTAAACGCAATCAAAATAGGCTTAAGCGATATAATAATAGTCTCCGATAAGACTGAATATTTTGAAGACATATCGATAAAGTATGGGCGAAGTATAAGAATAGATTTGGTGAAACAGAAGGAGCCGGAGATAAGGGGAGCTATACTATCAGCTAGAGATTCTATTAAAAGTAATTTCTTCATACTAGCTTACGGTGATGTCCTTGCACCTACGGAGTTCTATCGCGATGTAATTGACGCATATCGCGTATATGGCCGCCCCGTAATGGCTGTAGTTCCAGAAGAGGATGTATCATACTATGGAGCAGCAATACTTGATGAACGTGGAATAGTTAAAGAAGTAATAGAGAAGCCTAAGAAAGCAATTCCAGGAACCTACGCTATTGGAGGATTATATATACTCGATAAGACGTTCTTCGATGTATTAGAGGAGTCCAAGGATACTGGTGAAGCGATATCAAAATACTCATTAGAGCACGGCATACTGGCTTCTATCTGGAGCGGTTGGTGGGTTGATATAGGATTCCCATGGGATCTCCTTAAGGCCGCTTACTACATCCTAGGTGAGACTAAAAACACCATAATATCTCCACAAGCATCTATATCTCCTAATGCATCATTAAAGGGGCCTATAATAGTTGAAGAGGGAGCAATAATAGACGATTACTCTATAATAAAGGGGCCAGTCTACATTGGTAAAAACGCCTATATAGGCAGTCACACACTAATAAGAGAGTATACAGACATAGAGAAAGGCGTTATTGTTTCCTCATACACAGAACTTGTCTGGTCAAGTATTCAGAAGAATACTACAATAGGGAGAAATACCTATCTAGGCTTTAGCGTAGTAGGCGAAAATACCGTAATTGAACCAAATGTTACAACTATGACATTACTTAAGAATACAAGTATTAGACCTATCGTGGTTAAAAGAAGAGGACACGAATATTCTAAACTGGGGGCATTTATAGGAGCAAGAAGTAGGGTGAAAGTGGGTTCTATTCTTCAGCCAGGAACCCTAATTAAGAGATCCACGATTTATCCAGAATAGAAAAAGACCTACCCTCCGCTAACTACGGGCATTAGCACTATTTTGTCTTCATTTTTAATGATAGTGTTCTTATCAGCGGGTTCGTTATTTACAAGTATTATTAGATGTTCTTCACTAATTTCGTTTAATAGAGGTAAAAAATCAATGATTTTTACTGGTTTATTCAAGTGAATTTCTCTTTCTCTAAACCCTAACTTCTCGGCAATCCAGCCTAAGGCTTTTATCTTTACCATGATATCACTGTGACAACTTAACATATTTTTCAAGAGTTTTTGCTACATCACTTAAACCTAGTTTTTCAAGAGTATTCTTTCTAGGTATACCGCGTTCATCCCAGCCTCTTATTTCATAGTACCATGAAAGCATTTGATCATATTTATCAAGATCTAGTTTTGCTCCCTTGAGAGGTCCCTTTGTTAATGGTTCCTTGAACCACCTCATTGGCGGGTAATCCATCTTGCGGCTCCATTGTTCCTTGTACTCTCTTACCCAGAATGCTCTTATCAAACTGTATACTCTATCAGCTATTGTATAGTAGTCTTGAAGACTCATTGAGACTCCTGTTGCATGCTTAAAGAGTTTCATATAGTATTCTAGTCTGAGTCCTAGTTCTATCCACGGTAATCTGCATGCAACTAGTGTTTCGAAGATTCCTCCTCTAATTCTCTGTAATTCTATTACTTTCTCTACCTTCTCCCTTGTATAATCGAATCTACCAGTACGTACCTCCCAAGAAATTACCCAAGCATCTTTATGGTGTGCACCTATGGGTGAGGTCCCATATGCGAGAGCCATAGCTGGTGCGGCATGACAGTCGTATGCTGATACTTCAAGGCCTTTAACTTGTATAGCCCATTCAATAGAGTTACCACCTATTTTCTCTGCGATACGTTTCGTTCCTTCTGCTAGTAGGTCTCCTATGCCTCTACGGTATGCTATATCGAGTACTAGTTCTCTTGCTTTCTTATAGTCGCCCCACTCTATCTTTTCGTCTATTAGCTTTTTCTCAGACGCCTCCATTGCAAAGCCTAACACGTTTCCTAGTGAAATAGTGTCTAGTCCTAGTTTGTCTGCTAGCTTGTTTAGAACAGCAACTTTTCCTAAGTGACCAAGACCTATATTTGAACCTAGCATTGCCACATTCTCATAGTCTAGCTCACTTAGCTCTCCCTCAGCGTCTATGACTACATTTCCACAAGTCATGTTACAGTTGGGGCATCCTCTCTGAGTGATTTTTGCTGCCTCCATGGAGTATCCATCTATTAGTCTATAATAATCGAATACTCCTTCACGGAAGTTTGTTGTAGGTAAAACGCTATTCTCGTTACTCCATTCTATTGTTGCCATTGTTCCTTGACGCATCCAGAAATCGTATTGTGGGGCTTTCTTTATGTCGGAGTATGCTTGTGCAGCAGTTTTAACTAATTCTGCTTTATCGTGTACGGAGATATCCTTGGTTCCTTTTATAACAATAGCTTTCAGTTTCTTCGAGCCCATAACTGCGCCTAAGCCCGGTCTCCCACCACTTCTCCCTTCCTGGGATATTATTGTTGCGTAACGAACCTTGTTTTCGCCTGCTGGGCCTATTAGTAGGACTCCAACATCCTTTCCATGTATTTCCTTCAATAGTCGCTCGGTTTCAAAAGTATCTTTACCCCATAGTCCCTCAGCACTTATTATATCAACAGCTTCATCCTCGATGTAAATGTATACTGGCTTACGTGAAGCCCCCTCTATTATTATAGCGTCATAGCCAGCTTTTCTTAAATGTACAGAGGCCATAGTGCCTATATTTCCATCACCATAGCCTCCCGTGAGAGGACTTTTAGCTGCTACTACAAGCTTACCAGTACTTGGACCAACGATACCAGTGAGAGGTCCTGCAGCAATAATTAGCTTATTGTATGGTGAGAGAGGATCTACACCCGGCTCTAGTTCATCCCATAGAATTTTTGCTGCAAGTCCGCGTCCGCCAATGAATTTTAGTAAGACTTCAGAATCAATATTTTGTATCCTCACTTTTCTTTCAGAAAGATTTATTCTTAGTATTCTCCCATTCCAGCCCTTCAAGAAGTCACCCTATTCTTTTAAGTCGGCGGTTATATTTAAAGGACACTTTTATTGCTTTTATTTGCATTAACTTTATTTCTTTCCTATACGATAGTATATAGTGCGGACCATGCCTTGAGTGGTAGGATAAAGCTCGATTTAAATAATATATTAGATGCAACATTAGTAAAGGGTAAGATCCTCTTTTTAACTAAGGAAGGTATAATAGAGTTAACTGGTAAAAAGGCTCGTGAACTATACTGGAAAGTGAAATTGAGGAATAGACGTAAAGCTTTCGGGCTCTAATACTATTCGTTTTCTTTCCAAGTGCTATTAAATATAAGATATATTTCTCTTGCACGTTTCTCTCCAACACCTTCCACTTTCATTAGATCATCGATGTTTGCATTCGCAATATTTCTTAAAGTCTTGAAATGTTTTAGTAGCCGCCTAGCTATTGTAGGTCCCACGATGCTTTCAGCTACATAAAGTATCCTCTCATTTAGCGTCATAGGTTTCTTCTCAACTCTTAATCTGAAAACCCTCTTCTTATTCGTGTTTCCTAGACTCTTTGCCTTTGCAGCTAGCCATCGGAAAGTAGCCTCTTTATTTGGTACTGGTAACAGTTTTATGTTGTAAGTTATGATTAATTCATCAATTATCCTTAAAACAGCTGTAATATTCCATTTAGTAAACCTCTTAATAATGCCTAAGCTGCCTTCGAGGATAATTATTGGTATGGCACCTTCTTCTTCTGCGGCTTTTTTTAGTAATAGAGATTGCTCCCAAATCCTATTATCTCGTATACTGTTTAAGAAATCAGACACACTTTTACGTTCAACTAAGACTGGTTTCTTATCCTCTGGGGCCAATAAATAATAGTCTCCTACATCTAGTTTCATAACTGCTATTTTGATGCCTTTTCTTCTTAGCTCCTCTATGTGTTGTTGCTGCTTCGAGTATTCACGGCTGTCTACAATAATGTCTACTGGTGCGAGAAGCTTACCCGATACTATACCCATGTATTCGCACGCTCCTCATAATGGTTACTGAAAGCACTATTAATAATTTAATACTAGATTATTAGTAGGAACTTAGAAAACGACTTAGATAATGGTGATTTTTGTGGAGGACAATCAGGAACTAAAGATTTACCGTAACGCCGATATTAAGCGTGTAATAGCATTTATACCTCCAGGTCACGTCCATACAAGAATTCTCATTGAAACTAAAAGTGGTGAAGTACTAGTATTTCAGGAAGCCACTATTGCTGGCATTGTTAGAGCATATGTAAATGTTTCTCTTCACCCACAGAGGAGAGCAGTTGAACTAGTATCAAGAACACTTTATTCACATGAAAAGAAACATGGTTTTGCCAGAACTCAACTGATAGAATCAGATAGGAGTGAACAAGACGTTTTGGAGGAACTAAAAAATATTATAGCGTATGAGGAAAAAAGTTAAATATATGTTTGAAAAGTTTACCTAAAACGTTTTTAGTCTTTTATAAAACAATACTATTTCGTGAACTCTATTAATTTTAAGGTGGCTTTAATGTCACTAGCAGAGAGAGTCTTAGCAGAGCCTGGCAAACGCGTTCTATTAATGGGTAATGAAGCTATAGCGAGGGGAGCAATAGAATCAAACGTTAAGGTAGCCTCCGGCTATCCCGGCACACCATCAAGTGAAATAATAATGACACTTGCACCACTTTCAAAGAAAGTAGGAATGTATGCTGAATGGGCTACAAATGAGAAAGTAGCATTCGAAATAGCTCTTGGCGCAGCTATGAGTGGCATAAGAAGCCTCGCGACGATGAAAGCACCTGGCTACAATGTTGCCTCTGATTCCATAGTATCAGCGGCATATACTGGTGTGAATAAGGGGTTAGTTATAGTAATAGCAGATGATCCTGGTCCCCATACAACGCAGACGGAACAAGATAATAGGTGGGCCGCTAAACTAGCTAAGCTCCCAATGATAGAGCCTTCTAATGTACAAGAGGCTTTAGACTATGTTAAAAAGGCCTATGTTCTCTCAGAACGTTTGCAATTACCAATAATATATCGTACGACAACGAGAGTAAATCATACTGTTAGCGATGTTGTAGTGGGAGAATTTGTTAATGAGGAACAAGAAGTCTTTGTAGAATATAATCCAGAGCGGTACATAAGGGCTTCAATGTCTTGGAATAGGAGAAGACATGAGTGGTTATTAGAGCAATTATCTAAGGCTGAAAAGTATGCGAGTGAGTTAGGCCTTAATAGAATTGAAGGAA
>JALUDQ010000261.1 GCA_027043985.1 Desulfurococcales archaeon | reverse complement strand
TCTCTCACCTTGTCATAATAGTTCTTGTAGGCTAGGTCTCTCTTATAGGCTTCTTGGTGTAGTCTTATGAGGCTCCAATTATAGTATACATGGACTATATAGTCTAAGACTATGAAGACACCCACTATTAGGACTGCAATATTAGCATAGCCGGGGTTCCATGAAACTATTGCAAGCGACGCTATAGCAGCAATATAGAAGAGGAACCTACTATACCTACCCGCAACTATGCGGCCTAGATACTGGTTTACATACCATAGATCATAGTCTTTTCTCGAGGGCTTATAGTACTCTATTATTATCTTGTTCTTCTTAAACCTAAACCATATCCTATAGCCCTTAGTCTCATAGCTTATCTTCTTATTCTCCTTTAACACTATGTAACCGGTAGAATAAAGCTTAGATACAAATCCCATTAATACCTCAAAAACACGCCTATACCTACTAGACCTAAAAACAGTACCGGGAACTAGCACTGCTATCAAATATATCTAAGTTTAATGATTGAAAAATATTTGTGTTTAAAAGAAAATGTTTATGTGAATGAATTATTCTTCTAGCTGTTCTATTATGGTTTCGATCATTGTCTTAGTTCTCTCTATTTCCACCTTAATGTATTCGGGGATGTGTTTTTCCTTAATGCTTTCCTCTATTACTTGTTTTGCTTGAACTAGTAGTTTTAGTGCCCCACTAGTATTATTTGCTCCTAGCTGGATCTCAGCTTTCACTATGAGCTTGTATGCTTCTTTTAACTGTGTTCTAACCTGCTCTGCTTGCTCTTCCGAACAGTGCTTACATTCTTTGATTATTTTCATTGTATTGTTTAGCTTCTTCTCTATTTCTTTAAGTCCAGTTTTGGTTGCACTTACTATGATTTCTCTACATTCACTGGCTTGTTTAAGTGCTTCACGTACCATTGACCTTACTTCTTCCTGCATCTTTGTTAATGCTTCCTCCATCTTATCTAATTGCTCCATGAAAGGCTTAGTAGTCTGTCTCCCCTTCTCACCGCCCATACTGTTTCTTAGATCGCTAACCATTTGCTTCATTTCATTTATTTTGGCTAGTACTTTTTCCTCTACTTGCTCTATCATTGTCTGATTACATGTTTGTAACGCCTTCCTTAACTCGATCATTGCTTGGTCTAATTCACTCATTTTTGCATTCATAGCATTCAGTTTCTCTTGTGCCTGGCTGGGTAGCATAGAGGCCATGCCCTTCATAGCATTCATTATCGTTGACAGGTTTGCTCTATCTTCATCCACATGCTTGAAGCTTCCATGTATTTCTCTTACTTTTTCAGCGTAATCTTCGGTAACATTTACATGGTGTTTTACATCCTTTATATCGTGGATCATGTTCTCGTATATCTTAACGAGTATTTTCGGTGGAATAGTCTCGTTGACTAGTGTCTTAGTAGCGTTTAGGAGACTTTGTAGTACTTCTCTAAGCTTTTCTGTAGCATTGAGAACTGCTTGTGCAGCATATGTTAGTCCTTCATCCTCCAGTCTCTTTGCAAGGTCTTCGAGTCTCGCTATTGTTTCGTTTAACTTCTCCACCATTTTATCAACGTGCTCCCTTATATCCTCTTTAACTCTAACCATTACTGTTTCTCTAAGCATTTCACGGGCCTTCTCAATCATGTCCTCTGCTTCGTCTAATAGCCTCTTAGCACCACTAGTATTGTTCTCCATTACTAATCTTAGTGCCTCGCGAAGCATTGTTCCAGCTTGTACTAGTGTCGCATTATACATTGCTGCAAGAGTCTTGTTCACAGCACTAAGCTTTGCACTTGCATTAAGCAATA
>JALUDQ010000260.1 GCA_027043985.1 Desulfurococcales archaeon | reverse complement strand
CTAGCTATATCTGCGTATGGTCTCGTAGCGTTTTATAGGTCTAAACGAGAAGCCATAGAGGCAGCGATAAAATACTCTATCGTTGGTGCTACTGCTACAACAATGTATTTCTTATCAGTAGTATTCATTTATGGAACATACGGTACGGTGAATATGGCTGATTTGGCATTAAAAGCAAGACCGTGGCTTACCTCAACTCTTACTCCAGCATATAGCTTCCTATCCAATATGAGCGGAGTGGGTTATGGTAACGTCTTTATAGCCTCGGCAATAGCTTTAGCTCTAGCCCTCTGGGCATTTACCTTTAAGTCAGCTGTATTTCCCAATCACTTCTGGCTTCCCGATGCACATCCTGAAGCACCAACACCTGTATCAGCTGCTTTATCTGGCTTGGTCGTTAAAATGGGGGCTTATGCCACACTGCGTTTCATGTACACGATTTTCGGCTCTAACTCTACGCTTGATATAGGCAGGGGTGTGAGTCTTAGAGACGCAATATTATTGATTATCTTAATTCTTGGGGCAGTTTCTGCTATATTAGGGGCGCTCGTAATGATTATTCAAGATGATATAAAGCGTTTGTTAGCTTATTCAACAATAGCGCACTTAGGAATAATATTCATGGGTTTAGGTGTGGGTTTAAGAGGCGTTAGTACAGCTCTTACCTCTATGGCTATAGCTGGAGTAGTATTGCATACCATTAACCATTCCTTTGGTAAAACACTTCTATTCATGGCGTCTGGTCTGTACATAAAAGCAACGGGTACAAGAAATATAAATCTCATGAAAGGTCTCGGGAAAATAATGCCAGTAACAACAGCTCTAGTAATATTAGGGCTCCTACATCTTCTTGGAGTTCCGCCGCTTGGAGGTTTCTTTAGTAAACTGTTAATATATAATGCGTTGATTAATAGTGGTTTAGCAATATTTGCAATAATATTGATATTGTCAACAGCAATAAGTATATTGGGTTACATGAAACTAATAGTGACATTATTAGTACCTCCTAGACCCGTCGAGTTTCTAGGAAAAATAAGAGAAGAGACACTACCAGTTTCAGTATTAAGCGTTTTAGCTGGGCTAATAATTCTAGTAGGAATTCTATCAATGATCGGAGGCATAGATGTATTAGAACATATTGCTAGTGGAACAACATCAGCTAATGGAATTATAGATTACATTAACGCTATGGTTCAGACCTCAATGAAGCTAATAGGCAGAGGCTAGAGAGTATGTGGAGCCGGGGCCGGGATTCGAACCCGGGCTTAAACGGGTTTCTGATGGGCGGCTTTGGTAGCCACTGCAGCCCGCCGCCTTTGACCGCTCGGCCACCCCGGCTCTGAAACTCTATTTTTCTCCGGGGTCTATTTTTGTTTATCTACATATTTTATAATATTAGTGTTATAAGATACTTGACGTGGAGGTAGAAGTAATTGCCGTATACACTGTCTTCGCTCGTGAAAGTATTAAAGGAAATAGCGGATTTAGGATACGATTATGTAATCATAGGTGATACCGTAGTATACCTGGAATTGAAGCGCAAGAAATTTAGTGGAGATCTTGACTTGTTTATAACTAATACAAGTCCCTTTATGGAGGAGGAATCCATTCGAAGTGTTGCTGAAGAAAGAAAATGGGGGTTCGGATTTACTGATATAGGAACACCGCGTTTGGTAATAAATACTGATGAAGGAGATATAGTGGTTGAGTTCTACGAGAATATATATGATTTCTATATACCGTCAGAAATACTATCTGAAGCACGTAAAAAGAAAATAAAGGATATTGATGTGAAATTAATCCATGTCGAAGACTATTTGCTCCTTAAGGCGAGAGCCGGGGCTCCAGAAGACTATGAAAAACTAGTTGACATCATAAGCCTCTTAGATAAGAAGGGATATAAAATAAATCAGAGAATACTGTGGCATCACTTAGGATTCTTCCCTCAAGATGAGAGAAACATGATTATTATACGGCTTAAAGAGTTAGGGCTGAGACTTTAGCCACGCTTTAATCCTTTTTCGATCCGTTTAGGTCTTAGGTTTCTACTTCTACAGCGCCTACATTTAGTTGCTCCCCATGGATTAAGTGCACCACAGTTTCTGCAGACTAGTTTCCTCAATGAACGATTGATAACTATCTCGACTTTTATCGGGTCTTTGACTGGCACCGCTGTATTCCCTCAAGTATCTTCTTCAGAGTCTAAGCCCAGAAATACATATTAGGAAATATATTTCTTTCCTCTCATAGTTAGAGTTAAGAATTTTAGCTCTCCACGTCTAAGAAGTACAAGTACTAACAATAATAGTGTGATAATGAGGTTAAGGCTTTGGTGAAAATACCGTTAGACTATATATGTGTGAAAAGCGGTATACTATGTCCTCGTTGCCAGTTCCTAGTGGACTCGGGCCAGGTTAAGGAGTTCGAAGTTGAGGTTATGAGAGCTCTTATAGAGCTAGAAGAATCTAGTGTTAAGTTCCTTAAAGATGCAGAATATCATAAATCGTATAGAGAGGACAATATTCTCGTAGTCGTATTATCGTTTAAGAAGAAGATTCCACCACACGAGCTAGGAAAGCTCTCTAGAGCATTATCTAATAAACTTAACATACGTGTAAAGGTAGTGCCTAAATCAAATGATGTTCGACAATTGGCAACACTAGTATTGCATCCAGCGAGAATTCTTGGAATAAACACTGTATGGTTACCGGATGGATCAACACATTATGTTATTAGGGTACCGAGATCGGATTTCAGAATAATATCGCATACTCGTGAAGTATACGAGAAGATATTATCAGAGATCATAGGCCAAGAAGTTGAGATAAGAGTAGCGGAGATATAATCTCGTTTTTTCGAAAAAGACACTAGATATTCTGTTTTCATGTGAATTTGAGAGGATTCGCTCTCGTTAGTTCCCTCAGCACAATAGTAGCATACATACCTCTAGCAAGCTTAAAAGAAATTATTATTTTTAGTAAGTCGTTTCTGCCCTCAAGTCTGTCAATCCTTATCTGAGGCTCATAGACAATCATTTTTACTGGTCTATTATATGATAGAGCCTTGATACCTAGTTCTCTAATGTTGAATTCTTTTGAAGTTATGTTCTCATATTCCATAACGTATCTACAATATTCATCGCATTTATTTAGTCTGTAGCCCGGAACTCTAATCTTCTCTGAGATATCTGTAGTATAGTACGAGTTATCTTCTATTCGCAGACTTAAAATAACATTAAATAAATATGATTGATATGCGGATAAGAATATCTCCAATAACTTTTTCGGAATCCTCTTAGCTATTATATTATAGCAAGCTAATTCTCTCCTCTCCATTAGGGCGTTGTATATGCTATCCTCGGGGTTCAAACCTATAGTGGGTTTTACAGTATTCTTTATATTTAAGGCATTTAACCTCCACGTTACGACGTAGTCATTTTCCGTTATGAATGGAAGATCTATTATCGTTCTAAGCGCCAAACACCAATCTCTTTTCAAAAGATATTTTCCGATAAGGTGTGTTATCGGTCTACGTGTACCAAATCTTTGATAGCCATAATAGGCTGGTAAAGCCTTCTCTTGTAATAAAGCATTATAGTTATGTAGAAACTTCGTATACTCTTCTTCGTTAATTACCAATGTTATAGTAAACCTATTCCCCCAAAGATCTCCTCTTCTCAACGACTTATCGACGAATCCTACTAAGATAAACTTCACTTTATCTTTCTTAATTATTCCTGGCAACGTGTCAATTCTTCGTGTATTCACTGTCACTAGTTGATAGGTTTTAGCGAAGGTATCTTTTAACCCGGCGACACCTATATCACGGGAAGAAATACCTAGTACACGTTGGATAATTTTTAATGCTTCAAGTGTAGACGTCTCCTCTTTATATAGCATGTATAAAGCATAAGACCTAGACTTTCCTGAATAAATAATCTCAGATTTAGACTTACTTAATAAGTACGTGGATACTAATTTACCGCTTCTATCTATTTCTTCTACAATAAACTCGCTAGGTCTTAATCTATATCTTAAACTCTCTATCTTAAAGGCATCCAGTACATAATATCGAATGCCAAGGATATGGTCTATTTCATAAGGAGAAATATTTTTGTTTAAAGTAATTTTAGTTCACCTGTGATCTCATCTATTCTCCTAGAAGGTGCTGGTCCTATACCGACACACGTCTTTGTCCCGGGTTCGAGTTCTGTTCTTCCAGCATCAATGATCAGGGAGACGGGGAGATTTTTTCTCCGTGCTTTCTCATAAATATCTATTAGTTCTTTTTCTGATTCGACTCTTAAGACTACCTTCTTTTGTCCCTGCTCAATCCATTTCTCAACCCATTCTCGCTTATACTTTAATGCTTCTAGTAAAGCTGAAACAGCTGCATGTGCTGCCTGTGCGGCTAGCTTACCTTTACTCATTTTTAAATCAGTTCTAACAACGATTACTTGCTTGTACTCTTCCATATAGTCTACCCCTTAGTCCTTGATAGCATAACTATTTATTAATCCTAAATTAATCTTATACTTGACCCGCAGAAGAACACAAGATGAGGTACAAGTCATGGCGTTAGCTACTAGAGTAAGATTAGCAGCAATAGTAGAAACAACAACACCACCGACATGTTCAAGCTGTGGCAGATTAATATCACCTACAGAGCGTGGTGTAGCATTCTACTGTCCTAATTGTGGAAGAGTGCTAATATGGCGCTGTAATAAATGTAGAAAGCTTACAATTAAATACAAGTGTCCTAACTGCGGGTTTGAAGGACCATAAAGTAAGGGGTAGTAGAGATGGCAAAATTACTCGCCATATTGAAAGTTCTCCCAACAGATATAAATGTAGACTTAAAAAAGGAGATCGTAGATGAGGTTTCAAAGAAACTTCCCGAAGGATACGAGCTTATGAGGTATGATATTGTTCCAATAGCGTTTGGGTTGAATGCTCTAAGACTATACATATTAATGCCTGAGGACGAAGAGGGAGGTACCGAGAAGCTAGAGGAGATAATAAAGAGTATTGAAAAAGTGAGTGAAGTAGAAGTAGAAATGTTACATAGAATGAGTTTTTAAACTATGTCTAAAGGAATATTCTCTCATCTCACATATATTAGGAAAACACTATCTTATTTTAACAGGATAGCAGTCTTTTCATTTAAGTGTAATATAGGTATAAATAGCTAGCTACAGTACATAGGATACTATATGGGCTTAGAAGGGGATAGTTATTGACGGCTACACACAGAAACAAACGAGTAAAGAAGGAGTTGATATTGAAGGTTGTTGAAGCAAAGCAGAGAGATGTTGGAACGGGATGGGCGCGCATTGATCCTATGGTTATGAGAAGGGCGAATATAAGTCCTGGAGAAATAATAGAGATAGAAGGACGTAGGATAACAGCAGCTAAGGCGTGGCCAGGTTATCCTGAGGATGAGGGCCTCGAGATAATACGTATGGATGGTCTAATGAGAAAGAATGCGGGCGTAAGTATTGGAGATAGAGTAATAGTAAGGGTAGTAGACGCTAAACCAGCTAGTCTCGTCAGGCTCGCACCAGCAGATTTCGTAGCCTCAGCTGATCAAGGCTTCATAGGCTATGTGCGTAGAAAACTAATAGACAAACCAGTTGTTGAAGGCAATATAATACTCGTACCCGTTCTAGAAAAGCCATTACCGTTCATAGTTGTGCAGACAAAACCGCCTGGAGTAGTTATGGTAACTAATTCAACACAAATACAGATCCTACAGAAACCAGTAGAGAGGTCAATAACACCAAAGGTAACCTACGAGGATATCGGAGGTATGAGACACGTTATAAAGAGAATCAGGGAACTAGTAGAACTTCCGCTTAGGCATCCAGAACTCTTTAAACACCTTGGAATAGAGCCTCCAAAAGGAGTACTATTATATGGCCCACCAGGCACAGGCAAGACCTTACTCGCTCGAGCTGTTGCTAATGAAACAGAAGCGCATTTTATCGCTATTAACGGTCCCGAGATTATGAGTAAGTTTTATGGTGAAAGCGAGGCTCGTCTAAGAGAAATATTTGAGGAGGCCAAGAAAAATGCTCCAGCAATAATATTCATAGACGAAATAGACGCTTTGGCTCCAAAAAGAGACGAAGTAATAGGAGAAGTTGAAAGAAGAGTTGTAGCCCAGTTACTTGCATTAATGGACGGACTTGAAGCCAGAGGCAACGTAATAATTATCGCAGCAACTAATAGGCCGGAAGCTGTAGATCCTGCTCTCCGTAGACCAGGTAGATTCGATAGAGAAATAGAGATAACATTACCTGACAAGCAGGGACGATTAGAAATACTTCAAATACACACACGTAACATGCCACTAGCAGATGACGTGGACCTACAGAAACTAGCAGAAATAACACATGGTTATACTGGAGCTGACTTAGCGGCACTAGTAAAAGAAGCAGCAATGCATGCGTTAAGAAGGTATTTACCTGAAATAGATTTAGCGTCAGATAAGATACCCTCGCATGTTCTCGAAAACATGGAAGTTAGAATGGAGGACTTCCTAGCAGCATATAAGGAAATAGTGCCGAGTGGAATGCGTGAGATTTATGTTGAGGTTCCTGAGGTTCGTTGGAGTGATATTGGTGGTTTGGAGGATGTTAAGCAGCAGTTGAGGGAAGCTGTAGAGTGGCCACTAAAACACCCAGAAGCATTCAAGCGCGTAGGCATTAGGCCTCCAAAAGGAGTTCTCTTGTTTGGTCCTCCTGGTACTGGTAAGACTTTGTTGGCTAAGGCTGCTGCTACTGAGAGTGGTGCTAATTTTATCGCGGTTCGGGGG
>JALUDQ010000259.1 GCA_027043985.1 Desulfurococcales archaeon | reverse complement strand
GATTCTATTCCCAATATTTGTAAAAAAGTTTATTTATCTCAAATATAACTATCACTATTGTTTGTCTCCATAATAACATAGTTATAGGTCTATGAACGATGACGGTTTCATCTCATCTAAAAGCTAGTCAAACACTACTGGTAGATCTAGGAGATGTTGTAGATGTTGTGAGAAACATAGTAGAACGATATCAGGGCAAGAGACAATATCTTATGAGAATGTTGCAGGAGATACAGAGATACTATGGTTATTTACCACGTGAGGCCCTTGAAGAGTTGTCAAGGCAAACTGGTATACCATTAGTAGACGTATTAAATGTAGCTACATTTTACCATCAGTTCACACTAGAACCACCGGGATATTATATCATATGGGTGTGTATGGGGACAGCTTGTCATCTGAAAGGAAACGCCGACAACTATGACATACTAAGGAATATTCTTGGCCTAGACAAATATAGTAAAACTACTAGAGACGGTATATTTAGCCTTGAGAAGGCGAGATGTTTTGGAGCATGTAGTCTAGCACCAGTAATCATGATAACCAGCCGTGACGGCTCTGAAAGATACCTCCACGGCCACGTAAATTCTCTCGAACTACGCAAAATAGTTGCAAAATATCGTTCTCTTGCACTCAAGAAGATAAGAGAAAGGAAAGGTGAAAAGAAATGACCTGGAACCTTATGGATAAATGCTGTGATAAATGCTGGCATACACTCGAATATCCTTGTAGAAACTATGTTAGATGTCGTATCGAAGGACCACTATGTCACGATGATCCGGAGTGTAGGAAGAAGCGAGAAAATAGGATTAAGGAGATCCTCTACGGCAGAACTGGTTTCAAGATAAAAGTACCTATGGCGAGTTGTACTATCGCTGCTGGAGCAGAAGAAGTTTACAAGGCTGTTTTAGATGAAGTAAAATCACGTGGTATCAATGCAGATGTAACTATAAGTGGATGTATGGGCATGTGTTATATGGATCCATGGATAGAGTTATCAAAAACTGATATGCCGTCGGCCATATACGCTAATGTAAAGCCGAATGAAGTTTCAAAAATAATATCTGAATATCTCTCTGGTGATGTCTCAAATGCTTATGCTCTGAGAAACCGTACAGGTAAGGCTAAAGGAGAGGACAAGGTACCATTATTGGAAGAACTGCCAGCATGGAAAAACCAGATTCGATGGGTTTCACGTAATTGTGGTATAGTAAACCCAGAGTCTATAGAAGAATATATTGCTTTAGGAGGATATCGAGGCCTTGATAGAGCCCTAAGGATGGAACCTGAAGAAATAATCGAAGAGATTAAGAAAGCCGGGCTACGTGGACGTGGAGGCGCAGGCTTCCCTACATGGCTTAAATGGAAGATTGCTAGAGAGCAACCAGGCGATGTAAAATACGTGATAATGAACGCTGATGAAGGAGACCCTGGAGCATTTATGAACCGTCTTCTGGCAGAGTCTGATCCCCACAGAGTATTAGAAGGACTAATAATAGCGGCATATACTATAGGTGCATCAAAGGGCTTTATATTCGTTAGAGCTGAGAAACCATTAATGGCTGAGAGGTTATCAAAAGCAGTTGAACAAGCCAGAAAATACGGTCTACTTGGAAAG
Source organism: Desulfurococcales archaeon (assembly GCA_027043985.1). GTDB lineage: Archaea > Thermoproteota > Thermoprotei_A > Sulfolobales > WANQ01 > JALWGO01. The sequence goes on along the minus strand of JALUDQ010000259.1, from coordinate 5,234 downwards.
AATATTCTCGGAAGAGGCTTCGACTTCGACGTAGAGGTAATCTTGAGTGCTGGAGCCTTTGTCTGCGGCGAGGAAACAGCCCTCATAGCAGCAATAGAGGGACGCACAAGGCCAAGACAGAGGCCACCATACCCGGCAACTAAGGGATTATGGGGTAAGCCCACCATTATAAACAATGTTGAAACATTAGCTCATGTAGCTACAATAATGGCTGAAGGATGGAAAAAGTTTGCCTCAATGGGGACGGAGAAGACGAAGGGCACTAAAATGTTCTGTGTAACGGGTGCCGTTCAACGCACTGGCGCCTATGAAGTTCCAGTAGGTACTACGATAAAGAAGCTTGTAGAAGAAATAGCTGGCGGGCCAGGCGAGGGACGTAGAATTAAAGCAGTACAGATAGGCGGCCCTAGCGGTGGTTGTGTTCCAGCAAACCTGCTAACAACACCTATAGACTATGAGACGCTTCAGAAAGCTGGAGCAATAATGGGTTCTGGAGGCATAGTTGTAATAGACGATAAGAGCTGTATGGTTGATGTAGCTAAGTTCTTCACCTCCTTCACAGTCGCTGAATCATGTGGTAAATGCTTCCCATGCCGTATAGGCATGAAGATACTCTACGATACTCTAACACGTATAACCGAAGGTAAGGGAAGAGAAGAAGACCTTGAAATACTTAGAGAACTAGGAGAAATAGTTAGAAGTGCAAGTCTATGTGCTCTAGGAGGAACAGCCCCCAACCCCGTGTTATCAACTCTAAGATACTTCGAGGACGAGTACTTAGCCCACGTACGCGATAAGAAGTGTCCCGCAAAAGTCTGCCGCAACCTCGTAGAATACTGGATAAACCCGGAGAAATGTATTGGTTGTGGCACGTGTAAGCAGAATTGTCCATCCAATGCAATCTCGGGCGAACCCGGTAAGAAGCACGTTATAGATGTTTCTAAGTGTATACGCTGTGGTCAATGCTTTATCGTATGCCCTGTAGGGGCAGTTGAAAAAAGGTAGGAGGTGATAGGATATGGTCAAGGTAATAGTTAATGGAAAAGAAGTAGAAGTAAGCGAAGGATCAGTAGTACTAGATGCTATAAAGAAGGCAGGCTATAGTGTACCAACCCTATGCTTCTTCAAAGGAGTATACAATGAAGCAGCATGTAGAATGTGTCTCGTAGAACTACCAAACGGTAAACTAGTACCATCGTGCGCCTACCCCGTATCAGATGGATTAAAGATTACAACGGATTCTGAAAGACTACGCAAGACTAGGAGAATGGTCTTAGAACTAATACTAGCAGTACACAAGATGAAGTGCTATCAATGTGCACGTAAGGGAGGATTCTGCCTCCTCTTAGACTTTGCAAAAGAGTTTGGTGTAGAGGGAATACCGGTTTGTGCTGAATGCCCGCTCCACGGCGAGGATTGTCTACTGGTAAAAGGTGAACCATGTCTAGGATTCCTAACAATAGCTGGATGTGGTAGCCCATGTACTAGAGAGGGAACCCCCTGCTTTGGCTGTAGGGGCCCAGTTACACGTGAGGACGTGATAGAGACTGCTGTAAAGAGGTTTATAGAGCACGGCGTAGATCTACGAGATCTCCACTCGCGTATGAAGTTGTTCTGGAGCAGTTTTCCACAATTCAAACACGTATTCGACCTCGTCTTAAAATACGAGAAAAAGTATATGGGTGAGAAGAAGTGAGCTTAGAAGTAGTTGAAAGAATAGATAAAGTATTCGGTCACCTAGAACTAAAACTAGTAGTAGACAGCGGTAAAGTCGAGTCAAAATTCACGGTAACACAAGATGCAAGATTCATAGAAGTAGTACTAGAGGGTAGAAGCTATCTCGAAGCACCAGTAATAGCCTCTCGCATCTGTGGAGCATGCAGTATAGCACACTTCCTAGCATCAGTAAACGCTCTAGAAAACGCTATGGGAGTAGAACTACCAGAAGATGCCATGATACTAAAAGACGCTATGAACAAAGCACAAATAGCTCAAAACAATATCGTCCACTTATTCTTCCTAGCACTACCAGACTATTATGGATTAAAGACTCTAGGCGAATTACTATCAAAGAAACCAGACCTAGTCAAAATAGGATTCAAGTTAAATTCTCTAAGCCTAAAAGCTGTTGACCTCCTAGGCGGTAGAATAGTTAATCCAAACACCTATAGCGTTGGAGGATTCCGAAAGGACCTCGCAAGAGATAGAATAGAGAAAGTAGTAAAAACACTGAGAGAAGCAGAAGATTACGCAAAACAGGTATTAGAGAAAGTAATAGAGCTAGAACTACCGGAACTAGAAGATCCCGCACCCAATTACGTTGTAGTACAATCACCGCAAGGATACCTAAATACTAGCAATAACTTGTATGGATCTGATGGTGAAGTATTCCTTGGAATAGATTACACGAAATATATTGAGGAGAAGATAGTAGAATATTCCAACTCTAAAGCATACTATTATAAGGGTAAAGTATTCTATGTGGGTTCAAGAGCAAGACTCAACGCCTATCATGAAAGACTACTCGGATACGAGGACTACATCTCAAAAATATTAAAGGAATCAAACAATCCCTTTAGCAATATCAAGGCGAAAGCATTAGAGATTCTCTACACAATAGTTGACGTCAGGGAAAGACTAGAGGAATTCCTTGACAAGAAACCAAAACTTAGAACAGAGTTCAAAGTACGTGCAGGAGAAGGTGTAGGGGTACTGGAAGCCCCTAGAGGACTTCTTATACATCACTATAAAGTAGACAATGAAGGCAAGATAACGTATGCTAACATTATAACACCTACGGCATTTAATTCAAGACACATAGAGGTATCGGCTACAAAACTAGGAGAAAGAGTACTAGAGGCAAATGGTGTAGACGTAGGTGAACTCCAACGTAAAGCATCCATGCTTATCCGAGCCTATGACCCATGTCTTCCATGTGCCGTACATGTAACAGTATTAAAGAGTGAGAGGTGAAACGCATGGCTCAGGAAAAGATAATTGTAGGGATATATTCTCTTGCAGGATGTGAAGGCTGTCGTCACGAAATAGTAAACCTTGGCGACGAACTGATAGAACTACTTAAAGAGGCAAACATAGAAATAGCTTACGAACCCCTTCTAGGATTCTCACAAGAGCGTGAACAATACGATATAGTCTTTGTTGAAGGAGCGGTTGCATCAAAATACGATGTAGAAAAGTTAAAGGAGATAAGAAAGAAGACTAAAGTTCTCGTAGCTCTCGGATCATGTAGCTTTATTGGAGGGATACCGGGATTAACGAAGAACAAGAATTGGAAGGAATTAGAGAAAGTATATGGTGGAAAGCCCCCGGTAAAGGAACCAGTAGAGGTATCCCCGATAACAAAGTACGTTAAAGTAGACTATTGGTTAAGAGGATGTCCTATCAATAACCGTGAGTTTGTTGATCTGGTGAGAAAACTAGCTAGAAATGTGTGGTACAAGCAAGGTGAGAGAAGATTCGAGTATTGTAAGGAATACGCTTTAAACATAGAGGGCAAGCTCCTCGAACTTGATGGTGAGAAATGTATTGTATGTGGACGATGTGTAGGCATATGTGAGAAGATAGGGATAAAGGCACTAGGATTAATAAATCGTGGAATAGATATTGCTGTCTCAACGCCTTTCCAAGAACCCTTTGAGAACACTAACTGTATTCTATGTGGCTTATGTACAGCATATTGTCCCGTTGGAGCAATAAAGCATAAGACAACAATAGAAACAGTACAAAAACTCCTCCTAGCAAACGGTAAGAAGCCGACAGCATATATCGAACCAGAAGCACTAGCAACACTAGCTGAAGTCAACAACGTAAATCCAGGCAAGATAATAGCAGCTCTCAAATACTTAGGATTCGGTGAGATAATCCTCTGGTCCCCTCTACTAAGCGTTCATCCACAAGTAGGTTTAAGTATAATACCGGTAAGTGAAGCAGAATACAAGTATGTAAGTATGTTCTATCCGGATCTAAGGAAATACCTAGTAAAACCACCGGAAATACGAGTACCTGTAAATGGAGTAGTAATAACACAATGTGTTGCAAGGAAACTCCAGAGCGACTATATATTAACAACACGTGAAGTACAGTATTTGTTAAAGAAAGTTGAAATAGAGGAAATGAAACCGATAAAACCAGATAGAATATTATTACCGAGAACTCAAGGATACGTAAAAGCAATAGGACCATATGAGGTAAAAGGAATACTGGAAGCAATACGTAAAGGTTACATCAAAGAAGGTACAATCCTATTATACATATGTCCAGACGGATGCCTAATGGGAGGAGGCCAACCATTCTCCAAGAACCCTATTGAAGTATGTATTGAATGCAGATACAAAATGTTAGACCTAGTAGGAAAACTCTATGGTATACAATAATTACAGTATCGTATTTTCCCACAGTTTTTTCCTTAACTTATGATGTTAAAATTTTTAATGTTCTAGAGTTACTGAAATAATGGGTGCATAATATAGTAGCTAGGCCTACTTTAAGAGTAAACAATGTTAGCACTAATGGGAAATGGTATTATATAGACAAACAAACACTCCTCGGCGATCTATTTTACTATTTAAAGATCAATAACTATAAGATAATAGCACCAGTCAAGGAAGTAAACGGTTATATGTTGAAGCCGGTATCCTCGCCAGAAAACATAGTATTAGACTATATCAGGACTATAAATGGTCCAAAACACTTCCTAATACCAAACAAAGAAGTATTGTTGAAATGGTATAGGAATGGGGGAAGAATAGTATTTGACAAACAAGAAGTCAGTGAAAAATTAGCTTTTTTCCTAATAAAACCGTGTGATGCTAATGCAATAATATTACTCGATGCTACTATGAAGGATACTCCAATGGATCCATACTATAGTGCACGTAGAGAAAACTCTATAGTAATAATACTTGACTGTAAAGATGCTGATGAGTACTGTTTTTGTGAGAGTATGAATACACGTATACCTTGGGAGAATTCTGGTGATCTATGGTTAGTACCAATAGGTGATAATGATTTTGCAGCTAAACCGCTAAGTGATAAGGGATTAAAGCTAGTTAAAGAACTAGGTCTATTACCGACAACTAAGCCAGATATAAGAACGGGTATGACAAAGAAGAGACTACCAGAACTCGACGTAGATGAGCTTTACAAGTTATATGATAGTAATAAATGGATGGAATTATCCGAGAAATGCCTATTATGTGGAGGCTGTATGGCTG
>JALUDQ010000258.1 GCA_027043985.1 Desulfurococcales archaeon | reverse complement strand
GCCGAATTATGGCTCGTGAGACCAAGGCATCAGAAACTGTTGAAACTAGATGATCATCCAACAATGGTTTTAGCTCATAGTCCAGCAACTAACGGATGGCTTGAAGGCGAGCTCGTTGATGTTGGGAAAGGTACTAGACTCGAAGACTATAATGGAAGAAACGTTGAAGGCAAGTTTGTTCTAGCATATGGGCAACCCTATTATGTGTATAAGGAAGCTTCAAAACATGGAGCCCTAGGGATTATCTATTATAGGCGGAGGGCACCAGATGAAGCTGTACCCTATGCTGGCCTGTTCCTAACATTGGATGAAGCCCAAGAAGCTAAGACCATAGGTTTAAGCATATCTAATAGAATAGCTAGGCAACTGCTAAGATATCTAGAGAAAAAAGAGAAAGTCATACTGAGAGTAAGGATTGCAGCAGAATATGATTTCAACCCGATACTACCCGTGGTTATAGCTAGGTACGCTGGGGAAAAACGTGAAGGCTATGCTCTAATCGCACATATGTGTCATCCGAAACCCGGTGCGCATGATAATGGAAGTGGTGTTGCCGCATTATTAGAGGCTGCAACAATCTTATCAAAGACTATTAAGGATGACAGTTCTCTTCCTTCCATCTACTATTCAATATACTTTATATGGGTTCCGGAATACCTAGGCACCCAAGGACTTCTCTCTATTAAGAGTGAACTATTACAAAATATACGAGCTGTTATCAACTTAGATATGGTTGGCGCTAAACCTGAAGTTACTGAATCGTCTCTACATCACATAAATTCGTCTATAACCGTACCATCATACCTAGATGCACTACTGGATAAAGCAATACATATAATGTTGACATCACCATCGACTTATTCTGCTCTCACTAGATCACCTATCATAAAATATGATAGAGCCGTATATGAGGGTGGGAGCGACCACGATGTATTCATTTCGTACGGTATACCTGCGTCAATGCTTAACCAGTGGCCGGATAAATTCTATCACACAGACATGGATGATATAGAGAATATAGATCCAATACTGTTAACAAAGATAAGTGTAGCCGTGCTGGGGAGTATTTATTTTGTTTCCTCAATAAACAGTAAGGACCGTGATAGAATCGAGTACCTATTATACGCATTAACAGATTACTATAACGTCCTTATAAGTGAAAGACTACTCAGAGCTAATGAAAGAGAACTAGGAATACGAGAGAAAATAGAAGGAACATTAAGACTATACTTGTCACAAGCATTTGATAGCATAAGAGAACATTTCGGGTATGAGAAGGCAGCGTATTTTAAGGAACGTTTTATAAAGGAATCGATAAAGGGGGAACACAATAGATTAAATGGACTACGTCCACACAAACTGTTCAAAGGGTTATTGTCTACTAGGAGCCTATACGATGAATATAAGGATAAAATAATGGAGCTCTTAGAGCTCGTGGAAAAGAAGAATAAATATGCAACTGTCCTATTCAGGGAAGCATTAAATCTAGCTGATGGTAAAAGAAGTATTGAAGAAATCTATCATGTATTAATTGCAGAATATGGTATAGATGCCGTTGAAAGAGAAGACTTAGAGAAATTCTTTAAGATCCTGGAATCCATGAAGCTTATTGAACTAAAATAACAATAACTATATTATAAGTTCACTTGAATATTTTTTAGCACATTCCGTGTACTCCTCCATTACTTTCTTTAGCATCTCGGTAATGATATTCTTGATCTTCTCCTTATCGACTAGGAACTCTTGGTGTTCTAGTCTTATATCATCACAGCACTCTCGTTTATATTCTCTGCGTTTATCCTTATCTAGTACTATTAATGAGATAACACGTTTTCTCTTATCACATGGATGTACTAGTATTCTTCGTATGTAGCCGTACCTTGATAGGAATTTCTCTATAGCTTTATTGACATTACTTTCAACGAGTGGTTCGAAGACATATTCATATGGTCCTTCAACTTTGTTGCTTAATAATAAGCGGGCCATGGCTTATCCCAAGATTTCTGACTCCTATATCTGTTTTTAAACGTTTACTCCAGGAACATATCTAGTATGAAATAACGCCGACAAGGGTATAGGGTGTTGCCTAAGAGATTCTGTGTTAAATGTGGCATAGAGGAATCTGAGGATAATCCAATAATAGATGGATTATGCTTAAACTGCCTCCTAAAGGAGAGGAAAATTGTTGAAATACCTTCTATAATTAAAGTTAATTATTGTAAAGTATGTGGAGCAGTACAACTTCACGGTAAATGGACTGAGCCATTAGACTTTGACAGCGCTGTAATAAGGGTAATAGAAAGTTATCTCGAGAAACCTAGAGGACTCTACAGCTATGTAGAGAAGCCCTATGTTTCAAATATAGAGTTCTTAACTAAATCTTCATGGAATACCCATGTAAGAGTTGAAATCTCAGCATTTATTGCTAGTAGAAAGGTTTCACAAAAATACGATGTCGTTATCAGACTTAATCCAACTATTTGTCCACGATGCATCATGAGGAGAAGCGGCGACTATACAGTATTAGTCCAATTGAGAGCACCCAAGAATCTTCTAAGAGATTTCAGACAATTCATAAAAGTAGCAGAAAAACACATCCCTGAAGAAGTAGCATTAAATATAGTAGACATTATTGATAAGGGCAATAATGTTGACATATTATTCTATGAGAAAGGAGCTGCCAATAAGTTTGTCTCAATACTAAAGCATTTTGGAAACTTTAAGGAGAGACGAAGCTTTGAAGAAGTAGGAATAGATAGGCACGGTAAGAAGAGGAGGAGAACCGTTATATCCCTTCACTTCATCAAAGAATAACCCCATATAGTTTAGGAACGTAAACCGTTTAAACCCCCGTCTATTGTGTTTTAGCGACAGAATCCTTAACAATGATACGTGGTAAAGTGAGATGATGAGAGAAAGACTCGAGGATAGAATTGTTGGAAGACATGTTTACGGGAACTTATATGACATAGATCCAGAAATCTTAGTGGATGAAGAGAAACTCAAGAATATCGTGGTGGAGGCAGCGAGACTCGCCAACATGACGTTAGTTGATGTTAGGTCTTGGCGTTTTGGTGGTTTGAAGGGTGGTGTTTCGGTTATTGCATTGGTTTTGGAGAGCCATATTGCTCTCCACACATGGGTAGAATACCAGTATGCTACAATAGACATATACACATGTGGAGCAAAAAGCAACCCATGGAAAGCATTCAACTACATACTAGAAAAACTAAAACCAAAAGACTACACAGTAAACTATGCAGACCGAAGTAGTAGGCCTAGAAGCTCAGTCCGTGGCGAAACATCATTAAGTTCAGCCGAAACACAGGTCATCACAGCCTAATTTCTTATCTAATCGTTCACCTTTGTCCTATTCTCCTCATGAAGTCAAATACTGTTATTCCTATAACCTTTCCGTTTCTTAACCGTATAACTATGTTGTCATCTGTTAAGAAGCTTTCATCAGCTTCCTCTATATCTAGGCCAAAATTTATATACAATATATCATTTTGACTATCATATTCAAACCATATCTTATCTAAGTTACCTATTTTGTATTCCTTGGCTTCCTCTCGAGACCTACCACTCATATCATTCATACTTATTCCCATTAAGCTAGAAATATATCTGGGTTTAAAAGATGTTTGTAATGACTACTGCTTGGATCTTCATTATGTTTTTGTTCTTATTGATGCTTTAAACTCTATTATGTTATTATTCCTATAGAATGTGAACTCTACTACCTTGTTCTTTATTGGTTGCAGTAGAGCATATCTTGGCGAGTATACTACTGGTTTAACTAGTTTTATACTAGTATTGATAGGATTTGGTATTGGTTCTAGCTTGTATACTTCTATTCTCTTTATAGCTATTTTTGAATTATATGCTGTTATATCTATCTTATATACGTTGTCTTCTTTAATGTATGACTTCATTGATGATATCAACTTCCTTGTTGTTATACTCCTTCCTTGTCCATCAATTATTCCTCCTACTATATAGTTTCCAACCTTTGCTATCCATAGAATATACGTTTTGTTATACTTGTACGTAAATTTCCTATAAGTTGAGGAGGAGAACCATCTACCATTAAGTTTTGACCAATGACCTTCGAAGTCGTATGAGAGTTTTCTACCAGTAAAGGATCCTAGAACACTTAGCCAATAAGTTGTCCCAAGATAGTGGTTACTGCTTGATACAAATCTTGTTTTACCGAAGAATCCTATGCCTCCACGTGCATAACTATAACTTTTACCACTTATTATTCTAATATATGCAACAACGACTATATTGTCTTTTAAGTCTACTTTATCGAATCCCAGTATTTTAAATGCTCTTTCTTCAACTATTAAATGATTAACGCTTGATACGTAAAGCTCGCCGTCTTTGACATATACTTTATTCGATGGTATAGATACACTATACGAATACGTGGTTCTCTTTAGTATTTGTGGAAGAGATTTATTGGTAACCGCACTAAAATCTATAAAGCCTATAAGTCTAGGTCTTGCTGCTAGTAAGTATGCTAGATCCTCGTATCCGGAATTTGTTATAGGTACCAGCTTTACATCGTTTTTCTCTGGTGGAATTAGGGTTTCTGGAGGAGTAATCCCACCTTTACCTTCAACTATAATGGATAGTGATGTTAGACTTGTAACTATTAATAATAATGCTATAAGCATACTTGTTTTTAACAATATGTTCTGTTTTTCCATAAGTGTCTACCAAGAAGTAGTGGGGAGTTAGGAGAGTAAAGCTAGAGAGCTGATGATGTTCTCTAGTGTTTTTCCTAGAGGTTTAAAAGGAGCATGTTATCTAGGTATTTAAAACTGGGGCATAATTAGTCTAAAAATATAAGTGGAGGGATTGTTTATATAGAACTTAAACTATAGTCTACATTCTATTATGTTTACTTGAAGCCAGGAGATCTTACTTTAACGACGTCTTTGTTTACTAGTGTTGGCGGTATTTCTCCTTTGTAGAAAGCTATGAGATTCTTTGCAACTAGTTCAGCCATGCCCGTTCTTGCTTCTACTGTTGCACTTGCAATATGTGGTGCTAGTACTACGTTTTTGAACTTTGTTAATGGGTTGTCTGGCGGTAGCGGTTCTTGTTCGAATACGTCTAGTCCTGCACCAGCTATCCATCCTTCTTCTAATGCTTTTATCAATGCTTGCGTGTCTATTACTTTTCCTCGCGCCGTATTGATTATATAAGCGGTTTTCTTCATTAGCTTTAACTCTCTTTCTCCTATTAAGTGATAGGTTTGTGGCGTTAATGGTACGTGTACGCTTACTATATCGCTTTCCTTTAATAGTGTATCTAAGTCAACATACTTTGCTTCCAGTTCTTTCTCCATCTCCTCGGGTAGTGGACGTACATCATAGTATAGTATTCGGACATCGAATCCTTTTGCTATTTTTGCAACAGTTCTCCCTATTCTACCCATTCCTATAATGCCAAGTGTTTTTCCTTTAAGCTCCATTCCTAATAGCATTAGGGGATGCCATCCTGTTTTTGTATTCCACCATTCACCGCTTCGTACAAAGTTGTCTGCTTCTACTATTCGTCTTGTAACTGCTAAGATTAGCCCCCATGTGAATTCTGCAACGCTTTGAGTTAATACTCCGGGGGTATTCGTGACATATACTCCCTTCTTGGTAGCGCATTCAAGGTCTATGTTATCGAATCCTACTGCATATTGAGCAACTATTCTTAGTCTTGGAGCATTATCTAATAGCTCGCAGTCTATTTTATCTGTTAGTAACGAGACTAGAGCATCAATGTCTTTAACTTTTTCTAATAGGACCTCTCTTGGAGGAGGCGTATATTCGGGCCAAACCTCTACGTCATAGTATTCCTTTATCATTTCTATTCCTTTCTCGGGTATTTGACGTGTTATGAAAACTTTTGGCTTAACCATTTCGGGATACACCAGTTTATTTTATTATCCGGGAAATATTAAACTATTTTTTATCGAACCTAATCTTTTTACCACTATTTTTCAAAAAAGCAGTAAGTAATAGGATTAAACCAACGAGTAGAAAGATAGTAGCAAGTATTAGAAGTGTTTCCGGGTTATCTGTTAGAATCTTGACCATATCATACAATTATATCACTGCAGTGAATGTTGAGTTGTAAATTTTCTTCTTGCATATGCTAGTATATCCTCTATATTTAATAGTCCCATGATTTCGCCGTTCTCGCTGACCAGTAGGGGGCCCTCAAGTATTTGTGGTCTTTTTTCTCCTAGCCTACTTTCAGCATCTATTATTTTTGGCGATTTTATCACGTCTCTTGTTGTTGACTCGTAGAGTGGTAGAGTTCCCTCAAACTGTGATAACATGTACATTACATCGTCAAGGCATACTATGCCTTCAACATCGTAGCCGTCAAATACTATTACGCATGGTTGTCTCCTGCGTGATATAATTGACAGTATTTGATACAGATCTGCACCTGATCCAACTATACCGATACGTGATGACGCGACCTCTCCAACTCTCATGTTCTCGAGCTTATGTAGTAATTGTAGAGCTATTGACTTAGCTGTAATGGTTCCCTTGAACACCTTAGGCTCACCGCTAACTCCCATCGACGTATAATTGCCCATCGTCATGCGTCTAATTACTGTATTCAAGCTCTCTTTTACTGAAATCCTTGCTCTAGAAATAGTGCTTCTTATATCCTTGCAACTTATCTTAGAGAAGTTGTTCTTATAGATACTTATTACTCCAGCCAACTTATAAAAGTCTATTAGTCCTAGTAGCTCATTGCTTTCAACTAATGGTATGTGGAGTAAACCGTAATCATAGGCTCTTGATATGCACTCTATTACTTTTTCGTCCCTCCTACAATAGAGGTCTCTATCAACTAGGTTAAACCACTCCAAGGCTACCAGTATCCCAATATAACGCTTTACTAGGC
>JALUDQ010000257.1 GCA_027043985.1 Desulfurococcales archaeon | reverse complement strand
TTCATCATCAATTATTGAGATCTTTTTTGTCTTTGCTCCACAAACTGGGCACGTAGACTGATCTCCCGTGCCACCATGTCCGTTAGGGCATAACCATATTTTTACTTCAGTACACCCCGGTATGTGGTCTGCATCTATATCGAATACCAGGTCTGCACCTAGCCACTTCTTGGATTCCATGTCTTTGAGTCCAGGGTTTTCATATCTTGCGGATGAATAGTATAGGTGTTTAGGCGTATTCTTTTCTATAAATGATAATAAGTCATCTATTTTTTGAAAGCTTAAATGCCTTATATATGTAGATGAATTAAAAGGCTGTATGGCAAATTCTCTTAAGACGAAGTCTTCGGGAAGCTTTAGGTTAGCTTTACGATAGTATTCTTTAAATAAATCTATTATTTGTTTATTACTCGACTCTTGGTGCGACATAGAATCTCAGCCTAGCGCCTTGGGGCATTTCGAACTCTACTTTACAAGGCATATCGGTTGCAAAGGCTAGCGTTATAGTGTCGGCTGCTTTTGATGCGCCAGCCATGTCTACAAAGTAGTCTAGACTATAGCCAGCTCTAGACTCTTCCTCTACGTTTAGGTCTAGAAGACTTCCTCTCTCCATATCCATTATTATCTCTGCTTCAGCTATATCACCTTTTACAACTATCTTCAATGCATTTGATGATGCCTCGAATACTACGTCCTTTCCTACTGGTTCTAGATCCTTTACTATGTCATTAAATGTATCGCTAAGCATTCTCGCTTGGGCTTTGAATTGTAGCTTAGCTTCTATGTCGGGTAGTTCTTCAGCTGTTAATGATAGTTGTGGTAAGATGAATTTCCTAGTACTCTTACCTATAAAGGATATTGATAGTTTAGACCCGGAGGTTGATAACTCTAATTGATCATCCTTTACTGCACGTCTCATGATCTTTGCTATATCTTCGAAGTTTACACCTATCTGTTCCTCTTTTTCTACTTCAAAGACATCGAATGCTGTTGACGGTACGTAGAAGTCTATTAGTACAACGTGTGATGGGTCCATGGCTCTTAGACGTAGACCTTCTTGGTTTACAACGAATACTCCTTCTTCTATTATTTTACCTATAGCAGATATAGTATACCTCCATACACGGGCATCAAAGAATAATAGCTTCAAGCTTTCCACCTTGCCTACAGCTTCCTTATTCCTTTCTAATATTCTATTTGGATTCCCTTAAATTCTTGTTGTACTCGCGTTGTATTAGATAAGAGTACGTGTACTGTATTCTTCTCAACGCTCTCTCTATATAGTTTTTTGAAGAAATATATGGAGGTGTTCTGAAATATGCTTCTAGTAAATCTTCCATAGTCCGCTTAAGTACTCTAGTTATTAGCTCGTTTTCAAGTAACTTGTCTTCTGAGCTACTAGGCATACTCTCTCCATACATATCCGCACTTAGTGCATTTAAAGAACCTTGTTGGTGGCTCATCTGCTCTCCGAGTCTGTACGAGCCAATAGTAGGCTTCGTGGTGCCCGCACTTAGGACATGTTACATCTCTTGTTATCGGTAATACTTTTGGTATCTTGGATTCATCTATTACTATTATCTTTTCTTTCTCTGTGTGTTCTATCTTTGTTGTCAGCTTATAGCCGCTGATTTTATTGTTTGATTTAGATACCGAAGGATCCAGTGTGTAGCCGCATTTAGTACACACTAGTATTGTCTTTCCATTCTTTTTTCTAGGAACCATGAGGCCTCCGCATTTAGGACAAAACATTACCATTCTACTACTACCTCCTCTATGCTATAGCATTATCCTTTTATGCTTAGTAGACTGACAATCTTATAATGTTAGAGGGATTAATTTGTTTTATCGCTTGTTTTTCTAAGATTCAATAGGTTTTCCATGAACTGTAGAGCTAATTTGGAAAAACCCTTGTACAATAGTTCTTTGCTAGGAGAATCAATTATCTCTTTCTCACTAACTATGTTGACATTAGCTTTAAGTGAAAGTAAATGCGCTATTTTTTCTGATTGCTTTGTTAATGGTAATATAAATGATACTTCTCTAAACATTTTCTCCGATAAAATTTCCGAAACTATTTGATCCTCATTACCATCAGCAACTATTATCCCATCTAATGACAATAAACCCCTTGTAACAACTATAATACATGTATAGTTGGATTCCTTTTTGGATAGAAGCATTAATCCTATTCTGGATTCTTTTTTAGGCTTTTTTACCCTCATATTCGCTAAAAGCCCTTATGAATTCTTCTCTAAACTGTCTTGAGAGATTTCTTATTTCTCTAAGTGTTTCCTTTAAGACGTCGAGGGCTTTTACACTTCCATCTGTCATGAGAGTAACGATAAGTCTTGGTATAAGGGGATGTTCAATTCTATATGCAACATATGTTACTCCAGGCTTATCTTCGGCTAATTTAACTATAAGGTTGCCGATTGTGTGGTCCTCGTCATGTATTATTAGTTCTAGCTCTGTATCCTCTAATTTCTTTACCTCGATTTTACCCATAGTCTAAACCCTCTACCCCCTATCCCTATCTTTAGTATTTATGTATTGCCTTAAAATCGTTGATAGTGCTTGTTCGAAATTTACTTTTGCTTTATATTTATCTTCTTCTATTTCTTCTAAGATGTCTTTATCTTTGAGAATCTCTATTGTTTCATCAATATTTTTATTTAACAGTATTGATGTAGTGACTATTATTTTCTTTGTGTTTCTACCTATAGCTCTATATTTAAGCTCTTCTATTCTATCGGCTATCATGTTGGCAAGAGTAAATACTTCATTTTTACTAGCGTTAGTCTTTATTATTTCACCCTCTATTACCGCCTTGTATCCCTTAATTGATAATATTGTGACGAGGATGTCTGGAGGAAAAGTTTTACGTATATTCATTACAATGTATTCTACTGGTATATTTGATAATCCTTTTTCATCTTTCATATAGATGTTCATAAGCATTTGCTTGTATGTCTTTATCATAGACCAGACATGGTTTATTTCAGTTTTTAAACCAGTAACATGTATTTCTATCTTGTTGTTTCTTATCCTATAGTACATGTTATATGATGGAAGGTTCTCCAATAATATTGATAAGAGTTCTTGACAGAAATCCTCGGAGGGACAGTTTATAACGAATTTCCTAGTAATCGGCATTTGTCCACCTAGACTATCCTTGTTTTAATCATATAGTTTGACGCGAGTTTCCGTTTCTCAATATTTCCGCATCTAGGGCATACCAGTGTTGTAGAATCTTTTCTAACTAGTAGTTCACCGCATTTAGAACATGCTGCTGCAACGACACCGAGTGTTGGGTGTTTCGTTGAAAGTTGGAGTGGAGGTGTTTTATGGGATAGAATCTTCGCTATTATTATGTCTCCGGGCTTGAAGGCTTCTTCTAAATTCTTTATATATGTATGGCTTGCTTGTGATAGATGCACTACTCCACTATATTTTCCGGAGAACAACTTACCGTCTTTATCTGCTAAAACGTCTACAAAGGCTATGTCTTCTTTAACAGTATTTACAACTGCTAGAACAATCATTCCTGTTTTTGGTATGAAGGGTTTCCCGTGTGGATGGATAACAGATATTTTTCTGAGAACACTGTCTATTATTTTGTATCCTACTCTTGCGGATCTTATGTCACCGTTAAGCGCGTATGCACCATCTCCCGGAAAGAACTCCTCTATTACCGCTATTTTATCTGCTGGTAACACGAGTTCTTCTTTTCTGCTCACTGCTCCTCTCCCAAAGATTACTCTCTGCTTCTTCTGAATCTCCAGTAATCAACCTTAATATAATATATCCTTCTTCTATGGGCTTCGTGTAATTGTCTTATTGGATAATTATATGTCTTTATTATTTCACTAGAATACCCTTTTTCACGTGCAAATCTTTTTATGAACGATCTATTCTTGTCGTTGCATAAATGGAGACTGTATACCGTTTCAGTTATTCCAAATGCTTTTTCCAAGAATACTATATCGCTCGTCTTTGATCTTAAGCCAAAAGGCGGATTCATTATTACTGTATCAATTCTTCTGATAGGGGTTTTTCTAATATCACTTAATATCGTATCATACATTAACATGATGTCGCCTTCTAATTTAGTAACCCTCCATGCATTCTCGTCTAATAGTAATAATATTTCACAGTCTATATCGATTCCCACTGCATAGGATGCTCCAAGGAGAAGTGATCCGAGAAGTAGGCGGCCTGCTCCACACCCTAAGTCTGCTATCACTTTGTTTTCAACATCTCCTCTCATATATGCCTCCCATAGCATATCGGCTGCAATACTAGCTGGTGTAGTATATTGTTCGAGATATAGTTTGGGGGAAATCGGCTCCTCTATTCTCTGTAATAGTAGTTCTAGATCTCTTTTTAACAACTAGTTATTCACCAGGGAAAGATGTATCTCGACATATCCCCTGTAAGAATCATTAATGTCTCTCCGGGTGTTAGAACTGGTTTCTCATAATCGTATAGGTCGTCTATTGGTAAGCGAGGACATGATACTATAGTATAAGCGTCGATTTCTGGTAGGTCTATATTCCTAAGAATGTGCTTGTTTAATTCGTCCGCTATGAAAATATATGTCTTTATACCCTTGGTTCTCGCTTTCTCGGATAACACTTTTACTAGCCATGGACGATATTGCCCTGGCTTGCCTCCGTCTATTATGCCTAGTGTTTTCATATCAGTAGCCTTCATGAGAACCCCGTATCTCTTCATTAATAGTCTTCGACCCTTCTCCGTTATGTCAACGATTCTGTTCTCATAGGGGTCTATTTTTACTACTCTCTTAGTTGTAGCTAGGTATACTCCTAGTGCGTGAAACATTCCACCAGATATTATTGTAAAACAATCTACTTTGTCCTTGATACCTATTGCCGCAGAATATTCGCAACCAAGTACTTGTCCGCTCACCATTACATTATACTTCGGAGAGCCTACAATGGGGTTGAAGCCATTAATTGAGAGAAAGTTCTTTAACTCACTTATGTTATGTGAGTGCTGGATTACAGAGAGAATGCCTACGTTCTTACACTTTATCTCCTTTAAATATTCTATTAGATTATTCAACAAGCTTGTACTTAGACTATATTTGTACTTTGCTTCTATAAATACTGTGTTAATCCTTGGCTTATACCAAGGATACATATTATGTCCAATATGTACTAGGAGGTCAGCATTAATTCTTCTAGCGTGTTCTTCAGCTATATCGCATGCCCCATAAGTGGCTGATAACGATACAATTATCTCTATGTGTGGATTTTGCTTTTTGAGATAATCTACTATATACTTATAGTATTTTTTAAGACCGTTGGGAAGTTGAATTAAGATTCTCTTATAGTTGTTTTTGCTTATTGTTTCGGATAAATAGTCTAATTTAAAATCATATGGTATGTCCATTATTTTTCCTACATTTCACGCTATCCGGCTACTGGTTTCTTCTTATATTCGCGTATTACTATCCTTGTAGGTAACGGTATCTTAGATCCACCTATTCTTAGAGCTTCTTTGGCATGTTGTAGGTGTTCTTTCCTTACTCTTATTTCTATTATTGCTTGTCCTGGATAGACTCTTGCTGCTGTTCCGACTGGTTTACCAAAGGCGTGTCTCATACCTTCTTGTAGACGGTCGGCTCCTGCGAATGCCATCATTTTATGCTCTCTTAGAACGTGGTGTGGATATACTCTTATCTTTAGGAAGTAGTTATCTTCGCCGACATTTGTTGCCATGTACTTATGCGTCATTACTCTCGCAGCCTCTAGAGCATTGTGCCTTATTTGACCAGCTTCTATTACAACTAATTCTACTACATAGTCGTATTCTCCCTTAATGTTACCCATTTCAAACTTAGTTATCTTTGGCGGTGGAACACCTGGGATATACTCCTTCCTAGTATAGGGTGGACCCGAGAAATGCGTATAGCATCTAGCTGGCTTCATGGGCATTCTTTATCTCCTCTCCCTGGTACTACTAGGGTCTTGGCTCTCTGATATGATTTTACGAGGCGCTTATAAACTTATAGGGTTACTTTACTAAGCCTTATCCTTTCTCATATACTATTATTCTAGGATATAGTCCTCCATGCGCTACTTTTCTCTCATGTATTTTCCGTAATGATATACTAGCTGCTTCTATTACTGCGTCTACGTAATCGTATTCTGGTGTTATTATCGTTAGTTTTCCACCATATCCTAGCGTCTTGTATGCACTTAATATGAAGCCCTTATAGAGTTTTCTAATTGCCCTCGGATTACCTAGCCTTATACCGTAGGGTGGATTCGTTATTATGTGATCTACTATCTCGCTAACAGACCCCCCTATATTACGTGTATCGCCAAGAACGAATTTTATTTTACTTATTACTCCAGCTGCTATTGCATTCATTCTAGCTCCATTTAAGTGTCTACTATTTATGTCCATGCAGATATTTGTAGTGTTTTCAAAGGTTAAAGCAGCTTCTATTGGTATTGTACCGCCACCACACATGGGGTCAAGTAATATTTCCTTATCGCGTATCCCGGATAGTAGGATCATCGCTTTAGCTATTGTTGGTTTTAGTGCCGCTGGATGATCGTATATACGGTAGCCTCGTCTATGGAGTGATAAGTCTCCCGTAAGAGAAATATACATGTACATTTCTTTTTCTATAACGTCTACGTGTACAACTAGTTGCGGATAATCTAATTCTACTTTTGGGGGAAGACCATATTTTGCTTTAACTGCCTCTATAACGGCCTCTCCCGCTTTCCTAGCTATATCAATCGAAGTATACTCGTGGCCTATTCCAGCCCTTTCAGCTCTTATTGCAAAGGTTGTATTTGGCGTAACATACTCTGCTATAGGACTTGATATTATATTGTTTTTAATATCATTTAAACCATTCATATTTGTCCTAATTATCGCCTTACTAACCAGTAATCCGACTCTATGTGCTAGTGTTAATAATCTGGTTTTCTCC
>JALUDQ010000256.1 GCA_027043985.1 Desulfurococcales archaeon | reverse complement strand
GCCGCTTCAGCGAACAAGTCTTTTAGGCTGCGATGGTATAGTCGCCCTATTTTCGTGTAGCCTACACCAACGACATAGACCTTCCTCACGAATAATACAACCTCACACACGGTGTAGGAGGAGGAAAATATAAGTGCTATTGTCTTAGCGGAGATACGATAATAGTCGAAATAATATAGCCCGAAATACCAGAGTATTATTATAGCCTTTAAGACCAGATAATATTATGAGAGCATAGGACTCCAAGATGATAGCTATGCCGAGATATCTAAGACAGCCTCCACGCATAAAGATTCTTGAAGCCCTTGGAGCACTAGCTGATGGCCGCGTAAAACATCTTAACGATAAGAAAGCGATTGTTGTTTCAAGCGATGGGACTAGAAAGTATACTGTAATAGTAGACTATGAGACCCGCAGAGTCTATAGTGACGACAATGGTACGAAACTTAGGGGATACGTAGGCTACCCTATAATAGCGTTGCTTATGGAGAAAGGAGTACTGCCTTTTAATGAGAGGTTTGCTCAAGCATTAAAGGGTATTCCGTGGAAGAAGCTTAATGAAACCTATAAGAAGTATGCTATAGTTGAAGAGATAGTGAAGAAGAAGGCTATGGAGAAGGGCATAATGCCTTCGGAGCTAGACCAGTTCGTGGAAAAAGCTATGAAAATTCTGCGTTCATTAAAACTAGTCTACGATGAGGAATTAGTTGATAAATACTAGCTTTCAATAACTCCTTCTTCTTCCGATACAATTGACTTGGGCACTTCGCCTCCCGTTTTATCTCTCATTATCACTACTCTACGAGGATATGGTATCTCGACACCGTATTCCTTAAACCTCTTATGTATCTCTATTATCAGCTCGCTTTCAACTATGGGTTTCAGCCACGGATGCTCTATGTAGGCGTAGAGGCGTAGATTAACACTATTTTCTCCAAACCCTTTAACGATTACAACTGGGTAGGGTTTTGGTAGTATTCTTGGATGATCTAGTGCTGCTTCAAGCATAGCCTTAATAGCTAATTCTACGTTGCTCTCATAGCTTATTCCCACATCAACTACCGCTGCAACTCTTCTTTTCCCTAGACTATAGTTTACTAGCTCCTTGTTCAATAGTATCTGGTTCGGTATAACTATACGTCTACCATCAAGTGTGACAAGTCTCGTATGGGTCAGGGTTATGTCTTCTACACGTGCAATCGAGCCATTGTATTCTAAGACATCTCCAACTCTAATGGCCTGGCTGAAAACCATTACAATACCAGCTATAATGTGGCCGAGACTATTCTGTGCCGCGAGACCAAAGATTACTGTTATAGCACCAGCAGCATAGGCTAGCATTACGGTTGCCTGGCCTAGTTCAGGGTATACTATTTGAGCCATATCGAAAACTAGTATTGAGGCCACTATAGCCGCTGAAACATTTATCATTATTCCTAGAATTGATGCTAGAGACGGCTTCTTAGACCCCATACCCTTTATTACTACTGCCTTCAACAATTTAGCTACATAGTATGATGCTATGATACCAGCAATATAGAGTAGTATCATTGCTAGTGATTCATCAGAAGGCAACACCATTAATCATGCTCCCTCAAAGAAAACTATTTTTCATAGAGGCAGAGTACTTAAGCTAGTGTGCTCATCAACTATACAAAACCCCGCATAGAAACCAACAAGGTGTCCGAGCATCATGGATTCAAATAGTATCTACGAAGTACTGGCTAGAGTGAAAGTTGTTGCAACTGATGTTGATGGAACACTTACCGTTGATAGAGGCAACTACTTAATCCACGAAGACGCTATCACAGCTATAAGGAGACTCGAAGAAAACGGTGTAAAAATAATCCTCGTATCAGGTAATACTATTCCAGTACTCTTCGGGTTATCAAGATACATTGGTACAAGCGGACCTGTTGTAGGTGAGAACGGCTGCCTCGTAGGCTATAAGGGTGAGATCATACCAGTTTGCTCAAAGTCTACTAGAGAGCTAATAAGCCTCATATTAGAGGAGTTTGGAGAAGAACTTACCCAGTCTTGGCAGAATAGATATCGTGAATACGATTATGCTTTTAGACCCAAAGTGAAGAGCCTTGAGGTTCATAAGGAGCTTACTGAGCGTATCCAGAGATT
This sequence comes from Desulfurococcales archaeon, assembly GCA_027043985.1. GTDB lineage: Archaea > Thermoproteota > Thermoprotei_A > Sulfolobales > WANQ01 > JALWGO01. The sequence goes on along the minus strand of JALUDQ010000256.1, from coordinate 4,960 downwards.
TCTCTTATCGAGGAATATAACGTGGGTTAAAGTACTCTCATCGGGTTTCGCAATACACTTAATCCCAGTTGACGCGGGGAAGGATAAAGGGTTGCTGAAGGCTCTTGAAATAATAGGTGTTGGTAGAGACTATGTTGTCGGTATAGGTGATGGAGCAAACGATGTTGAAATGTATAATGCAGTAGGCTTGCGTGTAGCAGTTGCAAATGCTGATGAATTATTAAAGGAGAAGGCTGACCTAGTATTAGATGAGCCTAGTGGTAAGGGCTTCGCGAAGCTAGCTAGACTAATATTGGAGGCTAAGAAGAAAAATACTTGGTAGTGATGAGCATCCCGAACAAGTATGAGCCTAGTGTTTAAGGGCTATGAAAGAGCGGTGGCTGTCTGATTTAATTATTTATAGTTTCTAAAGCCGTCTTCTACTATTATGCTTAGGAGCCTTAATAGTTCCATCATATCGTTTATACTAGCCATTTCTACAGTGCTATGAGTATATTTTGTAGCTACACCAAGTGCAAGTATGTTCACGTTAGCTCTCTGGAAAGCAGCTGCATCGGTTCCACCACCAGCTGACACTAATTGTAGCTTTACTCCATTAGCCTCGGCTAAACCAACAATGTATCTAACGAGTCTCGGATTGAGTATAGCGGCATTATCAATAAATCTAATAGTAGGACCCTTACCCGGAGCCAGTGTACCCGTAATAACTGGGTTACAACATGAGGTTGTATCTACTGATACCGCGTAGTCTGGTCTCAAAGTATGTGATAAGGCTAATGCGCCTCTAAGCCCTACTTCTTCTTGAACAGTCCATGCAAGGTATACTTTGCCTCTAGGCTTTACCTTGCCCTCATATATGTTTCTCGCAAGCTCTAAGAGAATAGCACAGCCAAACCTATCATCAATAGAGCGAGTTGCCAATACTTCTCCACGTCGTAGTAGTGACCAGGGTTTAGCAAAGGTTACTGGGTCAAGTATTCTTACACCCAATTCCTCAACCTCACTACGATTACTAGCTCCCACATCTATAGCTAGCTCATTCCATGGCAGAACCTTTACCTCCTTCTCAAGTTTTAGATGAGGCGGTGTAAGCCCTATAATACCCGGTATGTCTCCTTTCTCACTATGGATTACTACGTGCTGGCTGACTAGGATTCTATCATCTATTCCACCTATCTTCCTAAACCTTATCAATCCGTCATCTTCTATATTGGTTACAACAAGGCCTAGTTCATCCATGTGAGCGGCAAAGAGTATTGAAGGTGAACCTTCTCCCAGTTCTAATATGACGTTGCCGATAGAGTCTACGGATACTTTACCGTACTTTTTAGCAATTGATAGTATTTCGTTTCTTATACGCTCCTCATATCCCGAGACTCCTGGAGTATAGACTAGTTTTCTCAAGAGCTCGAGAAATGACACGTGTTCTTCCCCGAGTACTGGTAGAAAAGACTCCTAGAAATAAAATGTCTATAATAATCTATGGCTTTGACGGGAGTCTAGCTTTTTCTTGAACCATTGTGTTTTTTCTCTATTTTTGCTAGGAAGAAAGCTTTAACAACGAAGAATAGTCCTACTCCTAAGAGTATTATTGATGACGTAAGGTTTAATACGCATAGATGGGCTACGAAGACGTCTATTAATCCCACTATTCCCGCAGCTAGGAGAAGACCTCCTATAATGGAGCCGGCAAGACTAAGGGTTCTTGCATTGTTTACTGGATTCCTCATATATGAGTATAGTGTTAGCATTAATACTCCTAGGGCTACCCCAGCCGCCAAGCCTATTACTGTTGTCGTCATGTCTTATCGGTTCCTCAACTTCTTTATTAGTTCTCCTACTAGGTCTGTAATCTTTTCTTTTGCCTTATATACTTTATCGTATCCGACGTTTAACGGGTCGCCGCCATCTACTATTACTTCACCGTTTACTATGACTGTTTCTATTCTCCGATTCGAGTCAAGTACCATATCGTATACTACATCATCGAACGGTATTAGGGGCCAGCTTGGCGGCTCAGAGAAATCTAGTACTATTATATCGGGTTTGGCACCCTCAACTACTACTCCTAGGTTTTCTAAGCTGAAGATCTCTGCTGTTCTCGAAGTAGCGTGTATCAATGCTTCCCTTGAACTCGTCTTACCTGTTATCCATAGCCTCCGCGCTATATCGAACATATTGTATTGTGGTGCAACACCTATAGATAGTCCTACGCCATTAACCCATCTACCTATATTGAGGAAAGTGACTACGGTGTCACTAGGCCTAATCATTCCGGGCGGGTCTACGAGTATTTTTGCTCCTCCAGGCATTTTTGCTGGTTTAGCAACTATTCTGTTCAAGCCCAGTTTTGCAGAGTACTTTCTCGCGTCAATAGATGATTCTACAAGTGCGTAAACGTGTACTCTCCCATCTTTTCCATCCCACTCTTCAACTATTTTGTCAAGGTCGTTTACGTAGGGGTCTACTAGTAATAGTATTCTTAATCCGATCTCATAGAGTCCTCTAGCTATTGTGTGAAGGTTTTCTTGGTCTAATACCCCTACAGTCGTGACACCATTCTTTACTAGCTCGTAGCCCGCCATCAACGATATATTATAGTAGTCGTTGATGCTCAAGGTTGATAATATGTCGATGGGGTTGACTAGGTTCTTTAATAGAAGGTATCTGAAGGGATAGAAGGAGATATACGTTACGGGGCTTAGGGTGCCAGGCATTACGAGTCTATCGTTAGCCGTTATGTATAGTTCAGCTAACCTATAGTCCTCTGGTGGTTCTCCATCACCTATCTTCTTGACCTGGTCGTCTTCTAGGTAAACGTATCCTCTAGGTATTATGTTCAATTCTTTCCCGTAGAGTACCGTAGCGTTTCTTAACAGTATTCTGACCAATAGAGATCCTCCTCTACTCTCAGCTTAAAAACTATATTTAGGCTTATAAGCATAGTTAGTATCCCGGCATGGGAGTTCCCTTATGTCTACGGTATTAGAGTTAGAATGTATATATAATAGAGTTTCACGTCCATTAGGATGCAATGGGTTCCTAGGCTTTATCTTAGGCGATACGAGGAGCGTATTCAAGATATTACTAACTTGTAGATCTGATAGACCTGGAGGCAGACTCTGGGAGGCTAACGTCATATTAGACAGATACCTCGAATTAATGCCGCATAGACTCTACTGTATAAGTGGATGCTATACACTTTGCACCCTAAGAGGACAGAGAAAACTCTTTACGGAATTGAAGAAGCTTCTCCCCGTAGACAAGTATAGTGTTGGGAGAAACGAGTCCACATGGCTTATCTATCAGATCGATGAATACAAAGTGCTTGGTGAAGATTATCTGAGGGATCCGGATAGAATAGTAGTAGATTGCCCCTCCGTAGACTTTAGCTATATTATAGGGTGGAAGAACTATATTGTAGCACATCCAGAAGTCTCTGATATAAATAGTAGGTTGAAAAACATTGTTTTAAAGATAAGAGATATAGGCGTCTAAGAAAACACTCTTATTCTATTCTCTCGGTTCGCAGAGTAAACTTCTCCTTACCTAGAATAAGGTCTACTTCAAGCCTACTTGGTGCCCCTAGACTACCGTGTCTCGTCACCTTTATACCCGCCGCTATTACACCTGCTCTAACGGCTTCTAGGTAATCGTTTGTTTCAAGATAATAGGTGTTGAAGGCTGCGTCAAAGACGTCTCCAGCTCCCACTGTGTCAACTACTTTGCCTACTCTATATGCTTCTATCTTTGTTATCTCGTCTCTAGTTATTAGGACTGCTCCCTCACTACCCATTTTAACAACTATAGCGCTGAGCTTATCCTTTAACAGTGATCTAGACAAGTTCATTTCTAGTGCTTTAAACTCTCTCTCGTTTAAGAATAAGTGGTTTACTAACCCCATTACTTCTGCAAGCTTTCTCGGCTTGTCAACAGCTTTTCTACCGGGATCATAGCTTATTAGTGTTGTCTTACTGATATCTTCTATTCTCTTAACTAGTTTAAGAGTTACCTCTGGATCAAGACCAGCTACGTGTACTATATCTGGTTGCTCATAGCTATAGAGCTCTAATATGTAGTCTAGTGTTAACGCATTGTTTGCTCCGCGGTGGGAAGCCATAGCGTACTTGCCATCGGGTAGCGAGAGTACTACTACTGTTCCCGGCCCCCCACTAGCTCTACACAGCCTAGAAGCATCGACACCCGTAGAAGATAGTAGTTCTACTAGTACCCTTGAGAACGGGTCTATACCAGTGCATGCCGCTAGAACTGCTTTATGTCCTAGCCTCGATACTGCTATAGCATAGTTTGTTGCCGACCCACCTATGCTTATATATGAATCTCTACCATATACTCTGTCTTCAACTCCCGGGATACGGTCAACGTATAATATTATGTCTAAGTTGAGTCTGCCCGTGGATAAGTGTTTGTATTTTCCCTGAGCCAATATATCATCCTTACCTTTTGAGTAGGCTTGGATAGAAGTATTTCTTACCAGTCTTCTCCTTCAACTGGTCCCACTCGTATAGTATTTTTACTGCCTCATTAGCTGTTTTTATAGCATCTTCTTCTCCAGCTCCAGCTATCATTTCACCTGTTACACGATTAGCTACTACAGCACACACCATTCCTGCTCTAACACCATATATGTTTGCTAAGGTGAATAGTGTTGCAGACTCCATTTCAAAGTTTATTACTCTTGCCGCTTGGAGATCTGGTATTAGGTTTTTCATCCAGCTCTGCATATAGCCCTTATACCCTGGCCTCCCCTGGCCAGTATAGAAGCTGTCCGTACTAGCGGTAATGCCTACATGGTATTTTAGGCCTAGTGTCTCAGCAGCTTCTATTAGTGCTAGTACGACCTCATAGCTTGCTACAGCCGGGTACTCGGTCATAACATATTGTTTGCTTGTCCCCTCAAGTCTCACCGATCCTATGGTTATAACTATGTCTCCTACGC
>JALUDQ010000255.1 GCA_027043985.1 Desulfurococcales archaeon | reverse complement strand
ATATCGCTTGGAGGAAGCCCTACACGAATAATAGCGGGTTACGAGAAGATAGGGTCCACGATACCAGTGGTAATAGTTCCTTCAGCACATGGTAATGGCTTAGAAGTCTCCGGATACACCATACTAGAAAGTAAGGGGAGAATGCACTTCATATATTCTCAAGCACTCTACCCCAAGCTAGCACTCTATGATCCAAGGATTACCCTAAAAACACCGTTGAACATAGCCGTCTTGAGCGTTGTAGAGGCAATGGCTAATGCCTTATCTGCTCTTGTTAGCGCGAACTCTAATCCAATGAGCAACTTATATGCGAGGACATCATTAGAGACAATATTGTCTAATCATAAAGTATTGCTAGAGAAACCAGACAATATAGGAGTCCGTGGAGAACTCTTGTGGGCTAGCATGCTGGCTGGAAAGGCCTTCGACTTAACGGGGCCTAGCCTAGTCCACGTCTTAGCCCATACAATAGCCTTTATGTACGGCGACTTATATCCGGGTAGAGTTACAGCCTCCCTACTCCCATCATGGATGCAATATGTTCTACCTAGAGCAGCCAACAAGAACCTACTGGCAAGGATTCTCAGCGTGAACATTGAAGAGATACCACGTAGAATACTTGAGATATTAGAGGAAATGAAGGCTTATACAAGGCTAAGTGACCTCGGAATAACTGGCGACGAAATAATAAGGGTGCTTGAACGCTTAGATGAGTCTAGTAGAATGGATGCGAAAAATATACTTGAAGCTTCTGTCTAAGTCTTCTTAACATACATTGAAAGAACTAATAGTATAGCGCTAACAATTATTATTGGTAGCATCCAGGGCTCAGGTATCGGTGTAGTAGTCCAAGATATTATTATCTGAACATTGCTACCCGAAGATATATTGTTCAATTCTACAATGTATTCACCATTACCTAGATCCTTATATGTAACGTTATCGGTAGCATCCTCACCATTAACAGTAGCTTGAACCTGGCTTGAAGGATTATACGGGTTATATATTCTCAACACATGCTGACCTGGAGAATTACTATAGGCTTCTAACGTATCGGCTGTAAGAGTACTTATCGTTACATTGGCCTCAGTCTTAATCCTCCAAGGACTAGTAGAACCCGGCTCCAAAAGATACCAGTAACCATCTCTACGGTAAACCTCTGAGAAAACCTTCTCCGTACTGAAATGAACGTATTGGTCTCCTATCTCCATGTAGCCTAGGTAGCTAGAAGTATACACGTTAACACTACCAGTAGATGTACTTGAAACTCCAGAGAACAACACAGCAAACAATAGAGTGAACAATATCACGGATACAAGCCTACTCATAACACACACCAATAATTCCAAATAATAACCCCACGACAAGTATCATCCTCCACCCTCACCTCAACTAGAAAATTACGCCGTAATTCTCCTCGCTCAACTAGTAAACTGTCTTTCCCACGATCATTTAATAAGATGAAGTTATATTATTTAAGCCCCATGTATAAAAGCTATGTATCAATGCTACACTAATGGCTTCATATTATCTGTCTTTAATCATTATATCTTTTAACCCTTTACGAATACTTTTACGAGTAAATATTAGTGTAATTGTCGTCGTCAAGGTGTTATGGGTTTGAGAATACTCTTAATACATGCAGAGAAGTTCTGGTTTAAAGCTAGGCAGAAAGCCATTAAGTCAGCTGAGTCTCTTGAAGAAGTTCCTGGAGAAGCTAGTGCTGAGAATGTCCTAGTAGCTTTTGTCTCCGTTGAGGCTAGAGATGAAGCCAACATTGATGATGCCGTAGTTAAAGCTGCTGATGCTATTGAGGACGTGTTTAAGAGGGTTAAAGCAGAATCAATTGTAGTCTATCCTTATGCACACTTGTCATCTGAGCTAGCTGCACCCTCTAAGGCTTTAGAAGCTTTGAAGAAGATTGCCTTAGAGCTCGAGAAGCGTGGGTATAAGGTTATACGTGCCCCCTTTGGATGGTATAAGGCTTTTGAGATTAAATGTTATGGTCATCCCTTGGCGGAGCTCTCGAGAGAAGTTAAGCCAGTTGCTGTGGCTAAACCTGTTATTGAGAGAAAGTACTATATATTGACTCCGAGCGGCGAGCTCTATAAGCCTGAAGAATATGTTTTCAAGGAAGGCGAGGAAGAGTTTAAGGCACTAGTAGAAAAGGAGGCGTTGAAGAAAGAGTTACCTGGTGGAGAGAAGCCGCGTGTAGTTGATTATTGCCGTAAATTTGGGTTTGAGTGGGAGCCTTTATCTGATGTAGGGCATATGAGGTATGGTCCCCACGCTACTGTTATGGTTGAATCGGTTGCAGACTATGCTTGGAAGGTTGCACAAGAGGTAGGAGTACCAGTATTCAAGGTTATGGGTACCAATACCTTTGACTTAAACCACCCAGCTGTTAGGAAGCACGCTGAACTCTTCGGTGAGAGACTCTATGAGATTAGAGTTGAGGGTGGAAGATATATTCTACGCTATGCCGCATGCTTCCAGCAATTCTCTATTCTAAGTGACTGGCAGTTAAGCTACCGTAACTTACCCATGGGGATGCTTGAAATCGCTGATAGCTACCGCTTAGAGCAGCGCGGTGAAACCCTTCTATGCTTCCGTTTAAGAAAGTTCTACATGCCCGACTTCCACATACTAACCAAAGACCTAGGAGAAGCAGTAGAGGTTTCAAAGAAGATCCAGGAAAAGATCTTAGAGGAAGGAAGAAAGGCTGGCTTCAACTACTGGGCTATATATAATGTAACCGAGGACTTCTTCAACGAGCACCGAGACATAGTATTAGACTTCGTTAGACGGGAAGGCAAGCCCGTCCTAGTAGTCGTGAACCCGGCTGGAATCTACTACTGGGTTATAAATGTAGAATACACTATACTAGACGAGCTCATGAGGCCTCGCGAGATAGCAACCTTCCAAATAGACATAGGCAACGCGGAGAGATTCAATATAACCTATGTAGACGAGAAAAACGAGAAGAAATACCCTGCAATAATACACACAGCCATCCTAGGATCAATAGAGAGATACCTATACGGAATATTGGCAAACGCTGCTAAACTAGAGAAGCAGGGTAAGACCCCATACATACCGACATGGCTTAGCCCTATCCAGGTCAGAGTAATCCCCATGACCAAAGACCACTTAGAATACGCTCTAAGAGTAGCAGAGGAATTAAGGAGACACAGTATTAGAGTAGACGTAGACGACCGCTGGGAAAGCCTTGGGAAACGTATAAGAGATGCCGCGAGAGAATGGATACCATACATAATAGTTGTTGGTAAAAGAGAAGTAGAAACCAATACCGTAAACGTTAGGATTAGGAGAACAAATGACCAGAAAGCAATGTCTCTCCAAGAATTCTTAGATCATCTTGAGAGAGAGCTAAAAGGCTATCCTAGGAGACCGCAAACCCTGCCCTTTAGGGTTAGTCAGAGACCACCAATACCCTACCTAATGTAATAATACAGGTTTTTCTCAACTATAATTTCTTTTCAAATAATTGATAGATACATTATTAAACATGTTTACGGGAATTATTATTAACTCTGTTATAATCACTATCTACGAGAGGACAGCGTATATGAAGGTAAAGGTAAGATTCTTCTCAATATTGAAGGATGTAGCCGGCCGTGAATCAATAGAACTAGAGTTGCCGGAAGGAGCAAAGCTAAGAGACCTTCTAGAGGAAATATACAGTTTATACCCTGATCTAGAAAAGATTAGTGGGGAGGAGGTAGGAGTTATAGCGTTATTGAATGGAAACTATGGTAAGCTAGACGACGAGTTGAGAGATGGAGATGAAGTAGCATTAATACCACCAGCTAGTGGAGGGTAGTTTGAGATGGCTGATGGAAGAATAATTGAGAAGCCCCTAGACTTAAACGAGCTTGTAGCAAGCATTATCAAGGAGACAGCAGAGAAGGGTGCGGGTGCACTAGTATTATTCGTAGGCTACGTCAAGGGGAGAGTAGACGACTCAGAGGTCAGTGAACTAGACTATGAAGCCTACGAGCCTCACGCTTCAAGGATGCTTAAGGAGATAGCAGAAAAATACGAGAAGAAGGAGGGAGTATTAAACATTAGAATATACCATAGAGTAGGAGACTTGAAGCCGGGTGAGACAACACTCTATGTAGCAGTATCTGCGAAGAGTAGGCATCAAGCCTTCCAGGTAGCTAAGGAGGCTTTAGAGGAAGTAAAACACCGTGTACCGATATTTAAGCTTGAGAAGAGAGAGGATGGAGAATACTGGGTTATAGGTAACGGTAGAAGGATAAAGAGGAGAAAGGCTCCCGGAAGCCCAGAGCAATCCTAAGAGAAAACTATGTTTGCCTAGGCTACCTTTTAGTCGTCTTCTTCAATACCATTAATGGTATTAATGTTGTCAGGACTATTATTGAAGCAGTTATCATAGAGTAAGTATACCCTAGCCTATCCGCCAGGGGACCTAAGATGAATGTTAGAGCTCCAGCTAGACTCGAACCTGTGTTCACTATGCCCATAGCTGTTCCACGCTTCTCTCTCCCAGCTATTTCTGAGGCAAGCTTAACCATCCCAGTATCATAGAAGGTGTAGATTGGTAGGATCCAGAGTATTATAGAGTATACTCCCCTAGTATATGATAAGCCCATGAAGTCTAAAGAATACATAACTGCTACTAGGATTACTGTTTTCAGCCCCCCAAGCCTATCAACTATAGAGCCAACAACGGGTCTCAGTATTGCTCCAATAAATGCTGGTAGACTCGTAACAACCAAGCCGTATACTAGGATGTTCTCACCTATATCGCTGTAGAAGTGTACTAGGAATAAGTTGTAGGCAAAGTCGAAGCCTAGGGTTAAGACTATCTGGATTACAGCAACGATTAGTAGGGGGCCTCTTAGCTCTCTGAAAACATTTACTGTTTCGAAACCTGTTTCCCCACGCCACCTAGCTATCATGAAAGCTATAATGTAGGCTGTACCAGCTAATAGTCCAGTTAAAACTAAGATAAACTTGAATCCTAGGAGGGGTTTCAGTAAACCTACTATTAGGCCGCTTACAGCCCATCCAAGGCTCCCGCCTACTGCAAAGTAGCCATAGCTTCTACCAACATGTTCTTCGGATGAGAGGAGGGACACCATTGCCAGTATAGAAGGCCATGCTACCGCCCATCCCAGCGAGGCTATGCCTACAACTAATGGTACGAGGGAGAGTGGTGTGAAGGGTACTAGTGATAGACTGTAAGCTAGAGCACCTAGAGGGAGGATACGGTTTCTGCCATAGCGGTCCCCCAGGTATCCCCATAGAGTTGATGTTAGCCCTGGCCCCCACTCACTACTAGCTATGATCATTATCATGGTATAGGTTGCTCCCAATACATCGGTATAGTAGGGTCTTGAAACAGAATAATAGATCCCCCAGCCAAGACTACCCATAAAGTTTGCTAAAGCTAGAAGAAACAATACTCTGTGAACACTTGAATCCATGGCATAGCCGCCCTCCAGCCTCTTGGAGTATTGCGATGGTATTATCTCGGTATTCCCGTGTCTCCGGCTTTAATAACACTGTCCTACGCCAAGATTCTATGTGGGGTAGCCAGCTATGGGATTAGAAAACCTATACTCCGTGCTAGACTGGTTTGGAAGTATTGGTGCTAGACTAGGGCTTAGTGGAAGCGGTGTAATCCTAGTAGCTGCTGGTATAACAATACTACTAATACTTGGAATAGGACTCTTCATATGGTTTAGTGCTAAGGTACTAAAGAATGTTGTATACCTATCGCCAAAACAGTTCCTAGGATTCCTAGCACTACTAGGTCTAGTCCTAGTGTTCATAGGGCTCGTAGCGCCATGAACTCTGGGATAATAGTCTATTAGAGTTTTTATTTAATGTATTGGTTGTAGTAGATTGATTGTTTTTCTAAAATATCTTTCTTGGAGGGCTAAGCCCTGGGTAAAATTATTATATTTTAGGGTTAAATTATCCTCTCCAAGGAAACTTGTCTTAGATGGTTCGGAAAGGGTATTGGAGGTGGCCTTGTTTTGAGTGAGAGTCTTGAGCGAGAACTTGATAGAGCGGCTAAGATGATTGAGCGAGCAGAGTATGTGATAGCTTTTACTGGTGCTGGTATTTCAGCTGAGAGTGGTGTGCCTACTTTTCGCGGTAAGGGCGGGTTGTGGGAGAAGTATAAGCCTGAGGAAATAGCTACGCCCGAGGCTTTTGAACGTGATCCCAGGAGGGTTTGGGAGTGGTATAAGTGGAGGATGGAGCTTATCGCTAAGACAAAGCCTAATCCGGGTCATATAGCTTTGGCGCGAATGGAGGAGGCTGGGATTGTTAAGGCTATAATAACCCAGAATGTTGATGGCCTCCACCAGAGGGCTGGGTCTAAGAACGTCTTGGAGCTTCATGGGAGTATTTGGAGGGTTAGATGCGTTAACCCCAGTTGTGGTTATCGGGCAACAGTTAGGGAGCCGCCTAAGGAGATACCGCCTAGGTGTCCTAGGTGTGGTTCTCTCCTACGCCCAGATGTAGTATGGTTTGGAGAACCCCTACCGAGCCGTGTTTGGGAGCAAGCTGTTATAGAAGCAGGTAATGCCGACCTGGTAATAGTTGTTGGTACGAGTGGTGTTGTAATGCCTGCAGCTATGATACCCTTACTCGTTAAACAACATGGCGGAGTAATAATAGAGGTAAACGTTGAGCCCTCTAATATAACTGTTTCAGCCGACGTCTTCTTGAAAGGGAAGGCGGGTGTAGTCCTCCCCAAGTTGGCGGAGAAGCTTGGGTTAAAAATATAGGCGTAGACTAGGCCCTTATCATACCTGGTGTGGAATACTCCCTTGCCAGTTATACGAGCACTAACAATACACTTAGATACAAATCCCCTAAACCCAGGGATCGAGGAGAGGGTTAGGGAAACAGTTGAGAATGTTAGGAGAGCTTTAGAGAAGAATGGAATAAATGTCTGGACTCTCCGGCTTAGTCTCCCAGTAATTGATAGAGTTGACCACAACGTACTAGTTGAAACCGCTATAAGACTAGGAGAAATCAGCAGCAAATATAACGTACTTGTAAGTGGATTTAATGTTGACAAGCCCTCTAAGAGCATTGTTAAGGAAATAGTTGACTTATTATCTATGGT
>JALUDQ010000254.1 GCA_027043985.1 Desulfurococcales archaeon | reverse complement strand
CCATAACAGCTATAATAGAAGAGGTAGGCGAAGACTCCTATAGTGTTAAGATAGGAGATCAAGTATTTAATTTAGAACTCATTGAAGATTAAGGGTCACTGTCGCTCCACTTCATCATTTCTCAGAGTCGTCTCCACGATCATCCCGAAATATTTTATTATCATCCGATTATTTAAGATGATTTGGGAGAACAAGTATGTTGGGGAACTACAGGTATATTTTTATCATAACAATATTATTAGTGCTTATACTTCACGGTATTGTTGCGAGTTCACTAATATTAAAGCCTATTCTATGGAACATTGAGGACAATGAAGTAGATTTTGTATACAAGATAGCACATGTAATGGTGTTGAATCCAACGCTTATAAGAGTAATAGATTTTAACGATGTTGGCAATAGTTCGCTACAAAAGCTTCTTGTTAAAACCTATTATAGTAGAAATGTTATCATACCCTCTAATCAAGTCTATGTTAGAGATGGATGTCTTTATTTAACTGGAACAGAACATTTAGTGATTAATACAAGCTACGTAGGCTTAAATAATACTAACTATGTGTTGGTTAAAGCGCTTGTAAAATGGGTGAGTGGTGGATATGAGGGTTTCTCTAGAGGTGGTATAGGTTTCTATGGTACGACGGATTATGATACAGTAAACGGCTATTATGTTGCTGCACCATACTGGCTTAGTGTTATAGGATCATTTAATACAAGCGAACCCGTTTCATATGATTTTGAGGGACATATCACATGGCTTGAAGGAGAGTGGGGGTTCAGTGAATCAGTGAATAATAAAATCTACAAATATAATACTACGTACGAGGTATGGATTGCGCGCATAGACAACTATATTATTGGTGGAATAAACGCATACCCTCGATCATGGATATTCTACATTAATGGTACATACTATTTACCTGAAGTTGTCAGTCACGCTGGAACAGTATGTATAAGGAGAATAGAATTCTACAACCTCAGTAAGGGGGAACCAAAGACTAAGACAAGTATTTTACCATCAACATTGCTAGACTTTGATACCTTTAGTAATTTAAGCTATGTCTACCTACGCCAAGATACTTGTAGACAATATATATTTAGCAGTGGTAGATGGGATTTAATAACATCTACTCTATTCTTCTTTGTAAGGAAGACTGATACTTGTCTCTTATTACCCTATAAATACAATATTAATATACCAATGATTTATAATAGTGGAAAATAAAGTATACAATATAAGTTACAGAGGCTGAAACATTGAATAACGAGAAGAAGATAGACTTAGACTATATCCCGGAAGACGTATTAGAAGAAGTGTTGGAGGAGGAACGCAAGCAGAGAATGAAAAAGAAGACACCGTATCCTAGTAGCCGCGACATAGCAGAAGCTGTAATTGAAGCAGCAAAAATGGCTCAAGGAATCCATCCAGACGAGTTCCCGGATCTCGTGTTAAAGATCTTGGAGGACCAAGGATTCGATACTAGGCACGTGACAGTAAAGAGAATATGGAATACCTATGAGAGTCTTGTGAGAAGAGGAGTGATAAGAGATACCTTAGGTGTTATCGGCGGCTAAGTTCAAAATTGCCCGAGCATCATCATCATTCAGTGCCTGCATGTGATTTCATCGTTAGATTATTATTGTTTTTACTGTATTAAAGTTCTATTGACGTGAAATATATGGCTAAATGTGAGATCTGCGGAGAACGCGAAGCTCTTTATAGATGTAGGCTTTGTGGGAGACTAGTATGTCCACTTCATTTTAATAAAAAGAAGGGTATATGTAGTGTATGTGAGATGGCTTTATGCGAAATCTGTGGAAGGAATCTATCAATAGGTTATTGTCCTATTTGTGGTAGGCTTGGTTGCAGTGATTGTCTGGTACAGATAACTCCAGTTGTACGTGTGTGTAAGGATTGCTTAGCAAAATATGGTGTTGAGAGAGTTAAGGAAATTTTAGGTATTCGGTGATTTGGATTAGAGTAAGGGATATATTCTTCTAATGCATAGGTGTGCTGGGTAATAATCATGGTGGATTTTAGTGAGGCAAAAATATTCTTGAATAACATTAGGGAGAGAAGTATACCAAGAGAACTTGCAACAGCTACGGGTGTAGTATGGCAGAAGGTATACAATACGTATTTTAGGTTAAACGAGCTAGTCGGAGAGCTTTCAAGGATTTTCGAGCTAGCTGAATGTTCAGTTAAGGCTGGCACATCATGTTATAAGAGGGAGAACTGGGAGACCTGTAATATTTGTACTAATTGGTGGAGTACGAAGACGGAGAATGAGGTTGTTGTTACAAGGTTGAAGCCTATTGCAGCATCAGTGTCGTATAATGGTGATATTGTAGTCTTTAAGGAAGATGGTAATCTCGAGTTCACTGTCAAAGGTACTGGTTACATATTAAAGTATAAGACTGTGAAAGTAGAAGTATCCTTTAGAGATGCTGAAGAGGCTCGTAGAAACTTAGATCACATATTATACACTCTTAGAGGCATTGAACGCGAAATAAAAAACGCTAGACGAGGACTAGAAAACTGTTTGAAGTCTAAACGTGTAGTATGTTAAAATACATTGTTTTAACTCTTTGTTCCCTCAGCTTCACCTGCCTTAGCAAATACTGGTAGATCGGGGAACTTCTCCTTCATCCTCTGCTCAGCTACTATAGCTGCCTCTTCTAGTATGCGCTTTGCTTCACCAGTAACTACTCCGTGACCAGCTGGTGATCCAGTAAATTCTCCAGCCTCTATTACTAGTCCGTTGAGGAGCTCTTCTACCTCTGCAAGCTCTAAGCCTAATTCTGGCATTATGCCTTTTATGACGTTTCTGAGCTGGCGTACAACTCCTACAACTGGTATGACTGCACCTGCTACGTCTCCGAATACTTGTATTGTCTCTAGTCTTATAGCTACTTGTTCGAGTGCTATCTGTGTTGAAAGTATAGTCTTTACCATCTTTCTTATCTCTGCAACCTCTGTTGCATACATTGCTGCTCTTGCCCTATCTTTTGCTATGTGTGCTTCAACTACCCTCTCGAAGAGCATTTTATCTCGTGCTTCAAGTTTGTTTAAGAATACTTCTAGCCTGTTTATTGTTGACTTAAGCTTGTATAATGCGACTGCAATCCTGTATCTTATAGGCTCCTTTCCGCGAAGCGCTTCTTTAAGCGAGTCCATGAAGCTCTGTTTTTGTTCACCAGCCCAGATTTTGTTGAAGGATGAGAGTTTACTCATGTTTGTCCTGCACCGATAGAGAAGTTATCCTTAATGCATAGTTTTTAAGAGGAGCGCCGCAATAACTTCCGAGAATCCACAAGTAATTGTCCAATAACTAATTGACCAGCCCCGCGTAGGATACAATTACTCTAATTGAAGCGGACTGGTAGTACGAGGAATAAAGTTTATAAATAAAGCATATTGATTTCGAGACTAAATCAACTATTTTAACATGGCCTCAAATAATAGTCTTAAATTAGCTTCATTCTCTAAAGCCGTATCACTGAACACGTAGCCCGAAAAGACGTAGAGTATAGGATTTCCATTACTAAATGTTATTGCTCCAGCACAAATATTTTCTCCAGAGGGGACGGGAAGAACTTCTTGTGTAATTGGGTCAATCGCTATTGCTGTACTCTTTCCTCTAATAAGATGATATGCGCTAAACGCTCTAATATGGAAAGCGTGTTCTACTATTATATTCTCTATCCTATATTCTGGAAAGTATGCATCCATTAGTGGGTTTAGTGGAATGCCGTTATTGTTTACTGAATCATATATTTTAAGCCAAGTGTATTCTATACCGTAAGATGATAAGAGCTTGTTTAATAGAATTATATCTGTACGTGAGCGAGGAATAACTTCTAATATTACTTGACTACCCCTCCTTAGGCCTCGTCTAATACATCTTCTCGTATCCTCATCTAATTGTGAAGTAGAGTTTATGTAGAAGAACGTATCCTTAAAGTCTACATCTATTAGAGAACACGAATCGTACACGTATATTTCAACTCCGTTCTCCTCCAATAGTCTCTTTAGTTTCCGCCTACCCCGAAATAATATACTATAATTTCGTGAGGCGGTGAGGAGGGTTTTCATAAAGGGCTCAGCCCCTGGCCATTCTTCACTTAATTGTTTTCCGTTAGATTCCGGCGCGTACATCATCGCCTAATCGGTTACTGGTGCCCGGTCATCTTTTTAGTCCTAGACGGGGTTTCTCCTCACCCTTTCCCTTTCTTCTTCTTACGTTTCTTTTTAGTTTTCCTCTTCTTCCTCTTAGTCTTCTTCTTAGCTCTAGACGTCTTTTTCTCAGCTGTCTCTAAGACTATTGTTTTGGTTTCAAAATCGCCCGGTAATAGCACCCGCTCACCGTGTTCTGTTACGAATACTATAGCTTTCCACTGCTTTTTTGATAGTACGAATCCCTCAAATAAGTAGAGGTCCTCGTCAACGTCATACCATTTTGCTTTATCTATAGGTAATTTAAATGCTTGAGAAACATTGGAACTCGCGCCCTCTTCAACCCGGTTCTTATTTGATTGTACCTGGTTTTCCTCTATGATGCCTACTCTCAATAGCTTTGAGGGTCGTGGACTAAGAGCTATTATTCTCCCCGTATAATCTCCGCCACCTACTTTTACTGTTAAGCCCGGCATACTGGCTTCTATTTCGGTGAATACATCTTTCCTTCCTTGAACAAATTCATTTAACTTCCGGTCTAATAGTTCGTGTAGCTTATCGTGCACGTCCTCTCCTTCTTTTATTTCAACTACTTCTTCTAGCCAGTCTTCTCTCACCGGCCTTAATAGTAGGATGCTCGTATCATCGAATTTCTTCTCTACGGGTTCAAACTCTCTTACCCTAAGAAGAACTCTCTGCTTCTTCATTTTCTATGCCTCTCTTTGAGAGTCACCTAGTTTGGTTCATTGGTATAGTACTTACGTCACATTTATTAAGTATTAGGTATTCAATATCTTTTACCTAAGTAAAGATCACATTATCTATAGACCGTAAAATAGATTTAAGTGTATGCTGAATAGTTTTCCCGGTGACAAAGCCTATTGTCTTCGAAACCTACTTTACAAGTCTCAAAACATCTCTACGATATAAGTGGTGAAGGCGCTTTTGCTTATCTAGCAAGAGCGAAAGAACTTGCCAGAAAAGGTATGAAGATAGTTAGCTTCGGTATAGGTCAACCCGACTTTCCGACACCAAAACACATCAGAGAAGCCGCAAAGAAAGCTCTTGATGAAGGATTCACAGGTTATACCGAAACCGCAGGTATTTTTGAGTTAAGACAGGCTATAGCTGACTACCTCAATGACCAATACGGTGCCGAACTCTCGCCGGACGAAATAGTTGTTACTACTGGAGCAAAAACGGCTATTTTACTAGCACTAGCGCTTTATGTAAAGGAGGGAGTAGAAGTAATTATACCGGAGCCAAGCTACCCAGCATATGCCCAAGTAGTAAAGTTGTTTCATGGTAAACCAGTATATGTACCACTTAAATGGGAAGGTGGTTCTAAAGGGTTTAGCCTAGACTTAGAGCTCATAGAGGATAAGATATCTAGTAATACCAAGGTACTAGTACTAAACAATCCACACAATCCTACGGGCGCTGTCTTTACGCCCAAACAAGTTGACGAACTATTAGAACTCGCGAGACGAAAGAACATCGTGATAATAGCAGATGAAATATATGATAACTTCGTATATGATGGAGAATTTAAGAGCGTCTTATCTTTTAGTGATTGGAGAGACTATGTAGTATATGTTAACGGGTTCTCAAAAACCTTTGCTATGACTGGCTGGCGTCTCGGATACTTGGCAGTTAGAAAAGAGATAATAGACAGAGTCATAGACTTGGCTGTAAACGTTTATAGTTGTGCTGTAAGTTTTGCACAAAAAGCTGGCATAGCTGCTTTAAAGGGCGACTGGAAACCTGTTCGAGAAATGATAGAGATATTTAGGAAGAGAAGAGATCTCCTCTACGAACTACTAAGAGAAATACCTGGCTTCGACGTTTGGCGCAGCCCGGGTACATTCTACATGTTCCCTAATGTATCTGAAGCAATAAGTAGAACTGGTATGAAGAACTCTAAGGAATTTGCCGATACATTACTTGAGAAGTACGGGGTCGTAATACTGCCTGGAACAGCCTTCCCTAATACAGCTGGTGAAGGATTTATCCGATTTAGCTTTGCAACAAGCTTTGATGACATAAGGGAGGGTGCAAGGAGAATAAAGCAGGCCATAGAGGAACTCTCAGCCCACTAAGCCCTATTATCAATGAACATTTTACTTATTTTACAATTCTTCTTTTTCTCCGATTATAAAGTTTTAAAATTAATGCTAGCATAAATAATCTATTGGTTTCAGTACGGGAGAGCGCTAATATGAGGCGTATACTAATATGCGTATGCGGTATACGATAGCGGGACTAGGCTTTCTCTACGTAACTCTACCCACTCAACCCTATGTACCATGGGTACCTACAAGAGATCATGTAATAGACAAGATATTCCGTATCGCTAAGCTCGGTAAAAATGATGTATTCTACGATTTAGGCTGCGGAGATGGACGTGTAGCTATAGAGGCTGCAAAAAGATATGGCGTAAAATCTGTATGTATTGAGATAAGAAAGGACCTAGTAGAGAAGGCGAGAAAACGCGTAAGAGAGGAAGGGCTAGAAGACCTTGTAGAAATAATCCATGGAAACTTCTTCGAAATACCATTACGCGAAGCAACAGTAGTTTACATGTACTTGCTTACAAGCGTAAACAATATGCTTAAACCAAAGCTTAAGAGAGAACTACGGGTTGGAACGAGGATCATAACATTAGACTTCGAGATTCCTGGATGGAGTCCCGTTCACGTGGATGGAAACGGTACATGGCAGGGAACTATATATTTATATGTTAGGGGGGTCTCCGATATTCATGATCAAACATGACCTTTCTAAGCGGACTCTTTGGTGATATAAAGCGAGCAATAGTTCTCGCAATTGGTGGCGGAGGCGATATAGTAGGAGCTTCAAGTATCTATAATGCTCTTAAAAGGGACGGTATAAGAGCCTATCTTGCCTCAATACCTTGGGAGAGATATGTTATTGATCCCGTACCTGGTCCTCTGAGTCTAGCCGATTTCAATGGTAATATATTGTTTGGAGAAGATTATGGAAT
>JALUDQ010000253.1 GCA_027043985.1 Desulfurococcales archaeon | reverse complement strand
TATGCCATGACGGTACTTGATTCGAATATACGTCTACGTGTATTTCATAGGATTTATGATTATCAATGTAGGAATCAACCCCTATAACAGGTATTGACAACACCATCGAAGCCCAGGTACTCGACGTTATTTTACTTAACGCTAATAACATGTTAGCAAATGATACTAGATCTATCGACGTATACCTATTATCAAAGGTTCCGTAGTTGACATAAAAGTATGGGTATCCGCTACTGATAGCTTCATATAGCTGACTATTCCATCCATCTGTATGCGTGAGAATAGCATCACTAGGTTTATTGCACCCAGCACCTACTGTTTCTGGATAGAAATCAGCGACATAGACGTATTCTTCAACATAGCCATCTGGTGGTAGTCCCGGCCCATAAACCCTCCACTTCTCCCAACGATACTTGAAAGTCATCCAAACATAACCAGTTTCACCAACTTGTAAAAATATATCCTTATAAATATTTATTGATCTGCTATAGGGTATCCATCCAGCAAGTTGGATTTCAGGTACTACTAGGTATATAGTGAATCCCATTTCCATTCCACTTGAATAAGAGTATCTCAATTCACCATAGCTAGTGCTATCTAAGCGGAGCATCGCTAACAATATAGTAGCATTCCATTCATATGAGTCTTCAAGTTCTCTAATAGCAGATACTGTAGGGGTTATAGGAGGCCCTGATAACGTTGATAAACCTGGCTTCGATAATGACTGTGTTTTAGTGAAGCTTACTCTAACAGTATTGTCTAATAGCATTCTATTGAAGTCTATGCTTTCTATTTTTACTCCTACGAGGCCCTTCTCATCGTAGGCTACTATCCTTACAACTAGTTTAGAGTATCTCCCCCTTAATGATAGCTCTCTATCCCAGGCTTTCTTAACATCGCTTACATCGAGGTATATTGTGCTATGACCCCTAACTATTGCTTTATAGACGTTCTTGAATCCTTGGGGGTAGAGTATATCGATGAAAACCGTGTATGTGTTATTGCCGTTGTCTATATCTATGATTAGTGAAGGCGTTATGGCCAGGTTTACCGAGGGTACTAGTATGAACTGTACTAGTATTATTAATGGTATAATTGATTGTATATTCAAAATACCACCATCTTATTTCCTATAAAGAGACCCGTATATATGTTTTGAGACAAACCGTTATCGACTACATGGAGCTATTGTTACATCCTCTATAGAAGAATAAAGTTATTTTGACATATCTCTTATGTGTACGTCTAGTTGTGGGAAGGGTATTTCTATTCCAGCTTTAGATAGGTTTTCGTATAGCATTTTTACTAGGTCTGCTTTTGTTGCACCAAAGTCTTCTTTTCTAACCCATGCTCTTAGCTGGAGGTTTATTGAGGAGTCAGCTAGTTCTGTTACTACGACTGCTGGTGCTGGATCGTCTAGTACTTTGGGGTGTTTTCTCGCTGCCTCTAAGATGGTATTTATTGCTTTGTCTAGATCTGTTCCATAGGCTACTCCAACGTCTATTGTTATCCTCCTAATGGGTTCTCTAGTATAGTTTACTATTGGTGAGCCCCAAATGTTCTTGTTCGGTATAGTTATTATAACGTTGTCAAAGGTTTTCAGCGTGGTTGACATAACGCCTATGCCTTGTATTATACCTGAGTATCCTGCTACCTCGACATAGTCTCCTTTATCGAAGGGCCTTATTACTGCCAACCATATGCCAGCTCCCATGTTAGCCCATGTGTCTTGGAGGCCGAAGCCGAGGATTAATCCTATAATTGCCGATAACCCTAAGCCAACGGTACTGGTATCTACTCCTATTATGGGGAGAACCGCTAATAATACGATAATGTATCCTAGAGCCTTGATAATACTTGTTAGAAGCCCAGTTATTAATGCCGGTGTTTTTGCTTTTTCAAGTCCTCTCCGGAGCACGCC
>JALUDQ010000252.1 GCA_027043985.1 Desulfurococcales archaeon | reverse complement strand
GATTGTTTCTTTAGTTTTACTAGTATACAATGCTTGTTGTGGTGGAGTGCGTTTCAATAATACGTCTTCTATGAAGCTGTCTCTAACTGGCTGGTATACTTGTTTGAAGAATAATTGTTGGTCTTCCAGTATTTTTCTAGGAAACTTTTTAACGTATTCTACTGCTGCCTTCCAGGCTACTTCGAAGGGGACTTGTAGTTCTATTTTACGGGCTATGTGTTCATCGAAGTGTTTTGAGGTGTGTTCTTCTCCACCCATACCATACCATCCGCGGGGAGATATTGTTACGGGTTCTCCGAATACTTCCTTCTGCTTCCATACTTTTTCTTCGCTTGACTCAATTGTGCTTAATCGTGTTTTTTCTTCTATTCTTCTATAGGCTCTAAGACCTCTACCATAGTGTTTAGCCCAAGCATAGAATACTGCACGATTGTAGCCGAAGCTCTTCGCCTTCTCTAAGTCTCCAGTCAACAAGTAGTATCTTGCAGCTTGGAGGAGACCCATTACCTGGAATCTATCTATTTTTCGGGGTCCTACAACTCTTCTCAATTCTATAATGGTTCTCTTATCGTCTCTCACCTTTTCAACAGCTTTTCTAGCTAGTTCTAATGCTTCTCCCCTAACCCTCTTATCCCATGTAGAACTTCCCCTATACTCGTTGATGAAGCTCCATGAAGGATCAAAGTATTCTATGTCTTCTGGCTTAAAGTATACTGAAGCTCTATCATTACTATAAAGTGATCTAGGAGCTATGAGTAAGCGTTCTCCTAAACCATTGTATACCTTGATTTTTGCTCCAGAAGCATAGACTAGGCGCTGTAACTTTACCTTAAGCTCTCTCAATACTAGTTCAACGACTCGACTAGCATCCCCAATAACCTCGTTGCCTATTAGGGCTTCCTCATGTATTCTTACCTCAAAGAACTGGTCATAGTATACTAGATAGATGCTTTCTTTAACACCATTTTCTTCGAGATACCTTGCTATGAGCCATGCAGCATCTAATCCTAGACGCCAGACCTCATGATCTAATAATTCTATAACCCATACGGGAGTAGTAATTGCTTCTTTCTCGACTCGTCGGCTAGGTGATGCATAGAATCCTACGAGGCCATTGTATTTTGAAGCTATTTTAATAATGTCTTCCTTGTCCGTGAGTTCTATTGGGGTATAGGTGTTCTCGCCTAATACTCTAATGTATGCTTGCCTACCTTCTATGAACTTCCATATCTCGTTAACGCTATTAGTGTACCAGAATAATGGGTTCACTCCTAGTCACATGTATTTTGAAGAAATATAATCTGCTATAAGGGTTTCATCCCATAGTGTAAGAGAGGTTGTTGTCTCCTAAAAACTATGTAGTATTGTCTAATGTGTTCTTATATCGTTGTCTTAGGGGATGGTTATTCTACTAGTCCTAGGTTTATGAACTCGTTGACGAGGTCTAGTACTGGTTTTTCTAGTTCCTGGTACTCTATGTTTGCTTCCTTGCTGAGATTCTCTATTATTTCTTTTACCGTCTTATTGCCATCGCATTGACTCCATATGTAGAAGGCTCCAGCTGTTAGTGCGAATACCTTGTCTTCACTTAATGCTACATAGTATTCGTTCTCAGATGCCTGGCCTACGAATGAGCCTTTACGTGTGAGCTTTTTGTCTAGGATTTCCTGGCTCATATCTAATTCAACTCTATCATACTGGTCGGCTATGTTTTCTTCTCAGTATCTTCTCCTACCACCGCCTCTACGGAACCCACCGCTACGGCGATAGCTTGGGCGGTAGCCTTCAGGTGCTTTTGGTGTTTCCTCTGGTATGTCTTCTGCTTCTGGTACTTCTTCGTCTCCTACTTCTTCTATATTGCCCTTGAAACCTACATTTACTTGGACTTCTCCACGATAAGCTGTTGTCCATGCTCCCTGTATTTC
>JALUDQ010000251.1 GCA_027043985.1 Desulfurococcales archaeon | reverse complement strand
CAGCTATTATGCCTCCACCCTTAGCAGCAAAGTATCTAGCAGCTCCAAAGTCATGGGTTATGAAGAGGTAGGCTGTTCCTATCTTCTTCTGGAGGTCTAGTAGAAGGTCTAGGATATCTATTCTAAGCGAGACGTCTATCATCGTTATCGGTTCATCAGCTACTATCAATTCTGGGTGCACGCTTATAGCTCGCGCTATAACTACCCTCTGCCTCTGTCCACCCGAGAGCTGGTGAGGGTACTTGAATAGGAAGTCTTCTGGAGGCGTTAAGCCAACCATTTCTAATAGCTCAGCCGATCTCTCTAATAATTCCCTCCTAGTCTTAGCTATACCCCATCGCTTAAGAGCTACTGAAAGAGCCTGGAATACTGTCTTGGTTGGATTAAGTGATGAGAAGGGGTCCTGGTGGACTATCTGAATATTTCTACGATACTCATGGTATTCTCTACCACTTAGTTTGAGGACGTCTTTTCCCTTATAGAGTATCTTGCCTGCAGTCGGCTTTATGAGTCCAGCTATTGTTTTCCCCAACGTAGTTTTACCGCACCCGGACTCACCTATGAGGGTTACTATGTGTCTCTTACCGATAACCAGGTCTACTCCATCAACTGCTTTAACATATTGTTTCTTTCCGAAGAAGCCTTTTCTAACTGGGAAGTAGACTTTAAGGTCTTTAACCTCTATTAAGGGGGGCTCACTCATGATCCTATTTCACCTCTTCTTCTCTTTTAACGTGGAGCCAGCATGCTACGAGGTGTCCGGGCTTCAATTCTATGATTGGTGGCTCCTTCTTATGGCATATATCCATAGCGTACTGGCATCGCGGGGCAAAGCGGCAGCCTGGTGGGGGGTTTCTGAGGTCTGGTAGTGTTCCTGGAATAGACTTCATTTCCTCTATTGGTCCTACTAGGCTGGGTATGCTTTTCATCAAAGCTATACTGTAGGGGTGTTTAGGCTCCTTGAATACAGTGAAAACGTCTCCTACCTCGAAGATCTTGCCAGCATACATTACTGTTACCCGGTCAGCTATATCGGCTATAACGGCTATGTCGTGGGTTATGAATATCATAGTGATACTAGTCTTAGCATGAAGGTCTTTGAGTAAGTCAAGGATGTAGCGCTGGGTTAATACGTCTAAAGCTGTTGTAGGCTCATCTAGGATTAATACGTCTGGTTCTAGGAGCATTGCTAAAGCAATCAATACTCTCTGCTTCATACCACCACTAAGCTCATGGGGATAACTCTTCAACACTCTCTCCGGCTCTAAGCGGAGGAGTTCTAAGAGCTTGCTCGCACGGTCTATAACCCACTCTTTATCATGTATTCCGTGAGCTTTAGCTGTCTCCATGAAATGGTCTACTATCTTTAGGACAGGGTTTAACGCGTTTAAAGCAGCTTGAGGGATTAATGCAATCCTCTTCCACAAGACGTCTTTTAACTGGTTATAGCTCATCTTGACAAGGTCTCTTCCCTCAAAGATTATCGAGCCCTTAACTATCCTAGCCGTTGGTGGGAGAAGTTTCATTATAGCGAGAGCAAGAGTAGACTTCCCACTACCAGATTCCCCGACAATACCCATTATTTCTCCTTTCCTTATACTCAAGCTCGCATTATCTACAGCTCTAACAAATCCTTTAAGAGTCATATAATAGACGCTTAGGCCCTCAACCCTTATGATGTCTTCAACCAATCCTATACACCATGAACTAGCGTGAAGAAAAAACTCTTACCCTGGCTTCTATGCTTCCCACTACTTACACTAGGATATCTGGGAGCGTGGGGTAAAATAGCTACCCGTATATTTGGTTGTCAAGGTTTTCTCAGAGCAAGTGGTATTATTCTATTTCTTCGAAGTCTCAATACTCTCTATTTGTTGATTAGCGTAAACTATAATTCCCCGGGTACTGGTGCACCATGTTACATGGGTATAGGGGTCTACTGTATGTCTT
>JALUDQ010000250.1 GCA_027043985.1 Desulfurococcales archaeon | reverse complement strand
TAGGAGCTATGGCTGCTGGTTTCCTATATGAGGTATTTGTAGGTAATGCGTGGTGAGGGATAAGAAGGGTTTTTCTGATACTAAGAAACATTTATTATCAATTCTATTTGAGAATGGACGGGAAAGCCTCGTCAATATAGCAAAGACTCTGGGAATAAGCCATGTTGCTGTTAGAAAACATTTAAGCCAACTCGAAGAACAGGGAATAGTTAAGATACGTGCTGAGATAAATCCAGAGAAAACAGGTTTAAAGCTTGTATTAGTTTTCATGGAGATTGATAACGATGAACACCTAGCAGATATTGTTAAGAAGTTTAAGGATTGTCCACGTATAGTTTTCTTAGCGTCAATGGTTGGAGGATATAATCTTGTAGCATTAATGGTTGCTGAAAACGACTATGTATTAGAGTGTATTTCAACTGTATGTGCTGTTAGGCGGATGCAGGGTATTAGGAGGAGTGAGGTATACCTTATAGCCGACATAGTTAAGCCGAAGTATATTCCAGTAAAGATTACCTATGAGAAGAAAATAGGGAAAGCTCCATGTGGAAGAGACTGTAGTAAGTGTCCCCGATACATGGGTAATAAGTGTCTTGGATGCCCGGCTACAATTCATTATCGTGGAACACTATTGTAATTGTCTCTAACTTTCTCGATTCACGTTATCTTTTCTTCTCGTATTCTATTATTTTCTTAACAGTAGTGTCTAGGTCATAGTATACTAGCTTATCTGTTAACGCTATTGAGGCGTGTATAGAGTCGAAGAATGTTAGTTCACTATACTTTGACTGGAGTTCTGCAGCATATCTAAGGTGTTTGAGGGTTAGTTTGGGGTAATATGGTATTGTATAGTATAGTATGGAGTCGTTTAATGCTTCAAATACTTCGCTTATCTCGTTGTAGCTTAGTCCACGGCTCTTCAGGTAGAGGGCTAGTTCTATTAGAGCTGCTGGAGAAACATGTAGTACTATGTTATTGTTTCTAGCTTCTTCGAGTACCCTCATAGCCCATTCATGGTTTCTATCTAGAGGGTTAAGGGCTAGGAGGAATCCTGTTTCAACTAGTACTCTTATGGGCTTCGTTTCTCCTCCCCTACATCTATGTCTATCTCTTCTAGTGCTTGTTCTTCAGCTCTTACACGTATACTTCTATCAAAACTTGTTCTCCCTAAGAGGAGTGCTAGCTTTCTGAATGGATCGTATTTCTTCTTTACGATGATCTTGTCTCCAGCTACTTCTAATAATAGCTCGTTACCTGGCTGTATGCCTAGTTCTTCTCTAATTTCTCTTGGAATAACTATTCTTCCACGTTCATCAACTCTTACTCTAACAGCCAACGTGTTTATCCCATAGTAGTTTCTGTGGGACCCACTATTAAAATATACTGTGGGATCAAAGTATCCCACGGTTTGGTTAACAGTTAATCTTATAAACAAGTATCCATGCTCTAGACTATATATTCAATACAACCTAATGGTGTAAGCAGTCTTGAAGTCTAAGAGGCTTAACGAGATTAATAGTCTAGCTGTTATAGGTGCTGGTAAGATAGGCTCAGCTATTATTAAAGCTGTGAGGAAGTGTTATAGCGATTTAACTATTATTGCTACTGGTAGGAGAGAGAAGACTCTAGTCCAGGCAAGAGAGCTTGGAGCTATAGCTACACGAGACAACAATGAAGCCGTCAAGAAAAGCGACTTCATAGTATTATCTGTTAAACCCTATCATTTCCCAGTGGTTTTAAGACAAGTTGAGAGGAGTGCTTGGCGCGACAAGATAATATTATCTGTTATGGCTGGTGTAAAGCTATCCACTCTTAGAGAAGCATTGAATGGTGCAGTAGTTTATAGGGCTATGCCTAATATTAATGCTCTAGTAGGTTATTCTGCAACAGCTATTACAGCTGATAGTAATGGAGAAGAGTATAAGGGAATTGTTGAGAGACTATTGTCTTGTATGGGTACAGTATACTGGGTTCCTGAGGAAATATTAGATGTGTGGACCGGGCTAGCTGGTAGTGGTCCAGCATTCCTAGCCGAAATAATAGACGCATTGGTTTTAGGCGCTGTAGCAGTAGGTATGCCTAGAGACCTAGCATACAACGCCATACTAGACGTCCTAGAAGGCACAGCCAAGCTGTTAAAGAATAGGAGAATACACCCAGTAGAAATGAGAGACGAAGTAACAACCCCAGCTGGAACAACAATTAAAGGCTTAATGATGCTTGAATCAGAGGGTGTTAAAGCAGCCCTAATGAAAACAGTGGAAGCAGCCAGTATCCGGGCAACCGAGATAGGAGAAAAAATAGACAAGGCTATCCAAAGAGAACTGAGAAAGATGGGAGAGAATCCAGAACTTATGGTAAGGTAAAACTATTTTTACAGTCTAGAAATACTATAACCATACACGTAGAACACTTGGCCCCCAATAAAGCGTTGCATAGGTGGTTGCTTATTGCACAGCAAAGAAAACTACAACCTCCACGCGGTATGAGAGACTATGAGCCAGGACTATGGCGTGTTATAACTAGTCTTAGAGACAAGTGGTTAGACTTAGCCCGGAAATGGGGCTATGACCCAATTGAAACCCCCGTTCTAGAACACCTATGGGTACTTGAAACAAAGGCTGGAGAACAAGTACGCGAGGAAATCTACTGGTTTAAAGATAAGGCTGGTAGGGAACTAGGACTTAGATTCGATATGACAGTCCCCATAGCACGCTATGCGGCAATGAACCCCCAGCTACCCAAGCCCATAAGACTATGCTATTTCTCACGCGTATGGAGATACGATGAACCCCAAGCTGGACGCTGGAGAGAATTCTGGCAATACGGTATAGAACTCATTGGATCAAAACATGTGGAGGCTGATGCAGAAGTAATAGCATTATTTACTGAATCCTATCGTAGAGCCGGATTAGATATTGAGGTAAGACTATTTGATAGAAGAATAATGGAGTCTCTCCTAGAAAAATACAAGATACCCGCCGAGAAGAAGCATGGAATCCTAACCCTAATAGATAAGAGATGGAAGATAGGAGAAGACGAGTTCAAGAAACAATTATACGAGCAGAATCTAAGCCAAGAGCAAGTAGAAGCTCTAGTAGAATTCACTGCAACCCGTAAACCCTTGAAAGAATCCATTAACCTCATAGCAGACGTAGAGCCCAAGCTGAGAGAATTCTATGAAGAACTAGTAAGCCTACTAGAAGCCTACGGCATACTAGATAAGATACTGTTTGACGCATCAATTGTTAGAGGACTCGAATACTATACTGGACTAGTATTCGAAGCATACTATACCAGAGGAGACGAGAAATGGAAAAGACTAGCCCTCGGGGGAGGAGGAAGATACGATGAACTACTAGGACTCTATAGGAAGCCAGGAGCCCCCGCAACAGGTTTCGCTATAGGAGTAGACCGTGTGATAATGTTGCTTGAAGAGTTAGGCTTAGTTGAGGAAAAACCGGAACCCATAGACGTTATTGTTGTAGCTACAAGAGAATTATATAAAGAAGCCGTAGGTATCGCGTTAAAGCTTAGAGAAAAAGGATTACGGGTAGAAATAGATGTTATGAGAAGGCGCATCAAGGAGGCATTAAGATACGCAAATAAACGTAATGCAAGAATCCTAGTATATGTTGCACCAAGAGAGTATAGGGAAGGAAAAGTAGTTGTAAGAGACCTATTAGAGAGAAAACAAGAACTCGTAGATATGAATAATATTACAGAACACATCAAGAAATTAATAAAGACAATATAACTCTCATTAACACAATATAACGAGTAGATCATGGAGCTATACTATTTTTGAGAGAATACCTGAGCCTCTAACAACTAGTAGTTTGTCCTTATTTGATATCCTATAATTTAGTGGGGGATTTACTAGTATTTCTCCATTAGGTTTAGCTATACCAACTATTATGATATCCTCCTCGTGTTTGGCTTTAACTAGAGCCTCCTCTATTGTTAGCCCCACATACTTGTCGGCTGGTTTTTCTACGAGATCTCCTACCCCCTTAACTGTTGTCAAGTCACTTATCAGTAGAGCGACATTTTTCTCAAATACCATGCTCGCGAGTATTCTAGCAGTTATAGTTGATGGAACAACGTATTGGAAGCCCGCTGCCTCTAATACCTCTGCTGTCTTAGAGGTTCTCGCTAAGGGTATTATCCTTGCACCTGGGTTTAGCTTCCTCGCCAGTAGGGCTATGTGTACGCCTATAGAGTCGTCACGGGGGCATACGATAATGTATTTTGCCTTATCAACGCCTCCTCTACGCATAGTCTCCATATCTACTAGGCTTCCCACAACATAGTCTACGTCAACTGTTATATTAGGCTGCTTGTTGGTTATCCACGATATCTTCGCGTGGGGTATATTCTTCTTTATCTCATCCATAGCCTCAATACATTCTTCGCTATCACCTATTATTACTACGTCACGGTTCTTCAACCAGGCCAGCCCCCAAGTCTTCCTCATAGTGCTAGATAATAGTTGTTCAGCAATAAGGCTTACCAGTAAGCTGTAAGAGGCAATACCTAGTATCGCGTTAACAACTGCTACCATCATACCGGGACCCGTTTTTGGGACAACGTCTCCGTATCCCACTGTAGCCATTGTTATAATACTCCAGTAGAGAGCTCTAGTAAAACTAAGTTCTTGTCCCTCAGCTTCCCATGCAGGTTTTTCGAAATAGTAGAATAATCCCGCATTTATTACCGCTATAACTGCGACTATAGTAGCTGCTACTATTATCTTATTTCTAGTAGGCTTTATGAGGGATCTCAACAAATTTACTAGTACTCTGTGAATGAATATTACTGGCATTGCCTCGAATATCCCCCTAATCCCTAGGTTGCCTGCTGGAACCCATATAAGGATTGTTAGCAGTAGCTCAACTTTATTTAACCCTTTTAACCGTGTTAAAAATAGCATAGGAGAGGTGTTCTAAGATAGCCTTAAACGACTATATTAAGGGAATAATAGACGCGCTAGCAACGAGTGGAAAGGGCGATGTTGTTACATTAGAGGTGACCAGGGCTGGTGTATACAAGCTTTTGCGGGAGGACTTTCTCAGAGACCTTATAGTATCGGAGGAACCATTTATAGAGAATAATGGGAAGGAAATAGTTGTAGGCTATAAGGTAAGGCTAAGATACAGTAATATAGAGGAGCTAAAGGATCCCTACGATTATCTCGCTGGATGCATTGATGCAGGACTAGTAGATGCTAGAAGAAAAGATGATAAACTAGTCTTAGAGTTAAAGTGTAAGAACACCAATACCGTCCTAAAACGGTTTAGAGTAATTGAAGATAATGGAAAAATTGCTCTACAACTCAATAGGGAGGAAATAGAGAAGATTTTACCAAGACTCCATAACGGCTACGTAGCCATAAAGATAAGAGCATTAGCCGACAATGACCTAGAAGATTATCATAGAATTGTTAGAGAAGAGTTTCAAGCAGATGAAGTACTAGGCCAGCTAGCAGTAGAAGAGATACTTTATTCTAATCGTAGCGAGGAGTATAGGAGAATACTGTCAATTAAGCCCGAGGAAGCCAAGTTTCAGCAAAAACTTATAAGAGAACTAATTGGATGTGGAAGATGACTCTCTTGTACGTATAATCTTCTCGGCTACCTGGTAGGCTATTTCACGGTATTTTTCACGTGTCTTCTCTAAGTAGTCTTCGATAAAGTCATATACTTGCTCTACTCTAGGATGGACCGGTATATTGGGTTTTACTTCAACTATTTCCTCGTAGAGTTTTCTAGCTCTTTCAAGATCCTCGTAGAATTCTTTACCAGAAGTTATTTCTGCTATGATTTTATTTAATAGTACTCCGAGGTCTAGTGCTTTAAGCGATAGTATTCTTAGCTCCTCGTTGCCGAGGAACTCCTGGTTTCTTAGATCCTCGTAGAGTTTCTTGATGAGATTCAATGCTTTATTGTAGGCTGTATAGACATTGTATTTTTCGAGTTCTCGGACTATTTCCTCAGCTTCCTTTACCCCAAGGCTAACGATATTGTTTGCTTTCCCCCGCGCTACATCGAAGTCGGGTTTATCGTTTAATGCATTGAATAGTTCTAGAAAAGCTGGGAGGACATCCTTTACGAATACCGCTATTCTCTCAAAATCCTGAAGGGCTTTGTCGACGATCTCTCTCTTAGCTTCCTCTCTCCTCCGTTCTTCTTCTCTTATACGCATTATCTCGTCTAGAACACTCTTTATGCCTTCAAGGTTATCGCATTCCTCTAATACTAGTCTCCCGTCTTTAAAGAATAGTATTAGCCTAGAATCAACTAGATCGTATTTCTCCACATCTGATAGGAAGTGAACCTCCGATATACGGTATCTAAAGGCTTTTTTCTCAAGGATTCTTAGTTCATTGCCTACTATTGATATACGGATATTCTTACCCATTAATCTGCAATTAGATATTATCTCACCACTCACATGGGAGCACCTCTAAGATACTATGAGGTTGTCTATGGAGAACGTGGACATATCATTTCTCTTCCATCCTCTACTCTTATAGTTGCTTCAGCAAAATGTATTCTAACATATAGTCTTGCAAGCCATCTAGCATGTTCTCGTAGCATCGGTATCTCTCTCAAATCAACACATGAGCCAGTGTAGAGTTTACTCTCAATGATACGTCTCGCTACCCAGTAGTTTGCTACTCTCTCCCTAGCCTTACTGGCCATGTCTAGATAAGATATATTCTTCCTCAAGGTCTCAGCTAACTCTATGAATCCGGGCACACCGCGACCAATAGTTTCTGGAATACTTCTAAGATCAGGGAGATGAGCTACTGGTATCCCAGCTAGATCGGCTATTATTGTCTTCTCTACTCCAACTATTTTTGAAGCATAGTTTATTGTTTCTTCAATCCACTCGCTAATCCTCACAATACTCTTGGATAAACTATCCTTTACTGCAAGTATAAGCTTGGAGAGCTCTGATATGTCTCCAGTCTCCTTCTTCAAGATATTCATAGTCTCATTTAAGCTCTCAAGTAATTCCTTCCTTATCTCCTCCTCGATGAATACTCCTTGCTCGACCACCTGGTGTACATCTATTAACGTTGCTGTTAGTCTTGCTACAAGCTGGTTCCAGAGTTCTACTAGCCTCGGATAATAGGTGTCCTTGAACTTTATTATAGTCTTCAATGCCTGCTCTAATGCTACGAATGGATCATACTCCATATTCGCCTTTATACTATTTATATCGGCTTTAACAGATCTCAATATTTCTAGTCCACGTGGATCAA
>JALUDQ010000249.1 GCA_027043985.1 Desulfurococcales archaeon | reverse complement strand
GCTATAAGCTTGACACTACTAGAATCCCTCACCTTGAAACCAATACGCCCTCTTCTTTCCATCATAGTAACAATAGGCTTACCCTCTACTCTAATCCTAGACGAGAACCCCTTATGATTATAAACTAGTTCTTCTCCGTTAATCTTTAACTGATCTATTTCTCTAATACTGTTAGCTTCCTGCTCTCTAAAGTCTTCGTATAATGCAAGACCTCCTTCTTTCAGTTTTGCTAATTTATTGTCTATTATTACTTCTTCTACTGGGAAGGGAAGAATGTTCAATTGGATGCGTTTATCTTTTTTGCGGATAAGGTTCATGTGTTGAGCATATTTTATTAGTTCTTCTACGCTTATTTGTGGTGGTATCCATTTATTTGATCGAGTTGGACTTGTCAATGGCGTTTTGGCTACTAGCTTCTTAGATATTAGGGAGCTACCCAGAGGCTTAATGTTTATTCTTGTCTCATCTGGCCCTATAGCTTCTACCTCGTAGTCTATTGAAGCTAAGAGCTGGCTACAATTGTTCAGTTTTGATATTAAGGGTAGGTTTACTATGCCTAGGTGTTCTTGTTTTAGAATGCATGGTTCTCCTTCTACGTTAGCCGAGAAGATGTAGTTAATTGTGAAGGGATCTAGTTGTTTGAGTTTTCTTTCCAGTAGTCGGTCCCCTTATTTAATACTTGATATGGTTTCCTTGAGTTTTCTAACACCGTCTCCTTTGAACTTTACTTTACCGTAAACGTTTTCGTCAACTACTTCTACTATGAAGCCCTTTGACTCTAAGTCTTCTGCTATTTCGTTGCCTCGCTTACCAGTATTGTATATTGATACGCTTATCTCGCCTCGGTTTTTCTCTGGATTCCATTTCCAGTATACTTTAACTTTATTTTCAACTACTCCTACAACACCCTTAAACTCTATTTTTTCGCCTAGGAGATTCACTATTCTCTGATCACCATTACTTGTCGTGAAACCCTTTGACTCTAGATACTTCTTGACCTCCTCCTTGACTTTTCCACTCATATCTAGTACACCCTTCTATTGAATAATGTTTCAGCCCACGGTAATCACGTCATCTAGGTCTCCGGGGGGCAAGTGTCATCATCAAG
The DNA here is from genome assembly GCA_027043985.1 of Desulfurococcales archaeon. Classification (GTDB taxonomy): domain Archaea; phylum Thermoproteota; class Thermoprotei_A; order Sulfolobales; family WANQ01; genus JALWGO01. The sequence goes on along the minus strand of JALUDQ010000249.1, from coordinate 856 downwards.
ACTATATTGTTGTTAGGGGTTTTATTGTTTTAGCCTTAACGTATACTTAGTTACATGTATTGTAAGGGAATACGTCTGAGGCTACCTTTCTCTTCATCCACTAGGGTTGAAGTGTCTGCAGCGGTCAAGTTCTTCATCCGAGAGGATAATGCTACTTGTTTTCTTCTAGACTCTTGTTCCTATAGTATACTGCTATTTTCCTCCAAATATATAGCCATAGGAGTGCTATTACTGCGAAAATAGTTGTTGAAACTATTGATCCCAGAAGAACCGGTTTAATCATGTCTTCTAAGACTATGAGGGCTTTAATTAGTACTCCTAATAGGCTTACGCCGATCCAACCATATATTATTAGTAATATGGGTAGTTTTACCGCTCTTAGAACTTTAGCGTAGTCTATCTTAAACAAGTATTGGTATTGGTCAGATTTGCTACCTCTCTTCACTTCTTCTAGAGGTGGGCGATTCATCATCCCCTTCCCAGGTCGTTATTGTCTCCTAACTACTAGTAGTTTACCTGGTACTGTAAATGCTCTTCCCGTTAAATGCATTAATATATTTGCCTTCCTTATATCCCAGCCATATCTCTCATTATAGTATTCGGGTTTTACTCTAACAGATAATACGTCTGCTACATAGAGTCTTACTTCTCCGGAATCAACATGACTCCACACCTTACACTCTATTATCGCTAATGCTTCTCTAACACCCGGTACACGCGTCTTCAACGGGTCTTCTAGTTCTAAGCCTATTTCCCTTATCTTATCCCTACCCCTACCAGACATTGTGCCAGCACGCCACACTTTCTCCATTAGCCTATGGTCTACAACGTTTACTGTGAACTCGCCGTATTCTTC
>JALUDQ010000248.1 GCA_027043985.1 Desulfurococcales archaeon | reverse complement strand
CATAATAGCTCAATATGTATTAAGAGTGGTTTGAGCTACAAGAATAGAAGTATACCTCTCGTAAGAAGCAGTAATGTCCTTGTAGTAGTAGGAGGCGGAGCTGGAACATTATTAGAACTTGTAACTGCTTATGCTATTGGAGTACCCGTACTAGTACTAGTTAATACTGGTTTTACTACAGACAACGTGGAGAACTGTTTTGGAGAATACCTTGACCATAGGAAAACTGTAAAGATACATTATTATAGGCAACCAGAGAATTTAGCACAAGCTTTATGTAGTCTCTGTAGAAAAGGCGGTTTACATGAACAATAAGCGCCATATTAAGATAACCGAGCCTGTAATAGGAGAAGAAGAAATAGAAAAAGTTGTTGAAGTACTACGATCAAAATGGCTTGTCCACGGCCCCGTTGTTGAAGAATTCGAACAAAAATTTGCGGAATACATAGGAGTCGAACATGCAATCGCAGTAGCCAATGGTACAATAGCGTTACAATTAATACTAGAGGCTTTAGGGATAGGTTCAGGAGACGAAGTAATAGTCCCGGACTTCACATTCATTGCAACCGCAAATACAGTATTGATGAGAGGTGCAAAACCAGTTTTCGCAGATATAGAACTTGAGACATACACTATTGACGTAGACGATGTCCTAGAAAAAATAACGTCTAAGACAAGAGCTATTATAGCAGTACACTTATACGGTCATCCAGCCGACATGAGAGCTCTAAGAGAGATAGCCGATGACTACAAACTCTATCTAATAGAGGATGCAGCACAAGCACATGGAGCCGAAATAGATGGTGTGAAAGTAGGCTCTATAGGCGATGCAGCAGCATTCAGCCTCTATGCTACAAAGAATATGACCACAGGTGAGGGCGGTATTATTACAACAAATATTGGCTGGATTGCTGAGAGGATACGCTTATTACGAAACCATGGCCAAGTAAGAAAGTATTACCACATAACGCTTGGAGGAAACTATCGTCTAACATCTATTCAAGCCGCTATAGGTCTCGTACAGTTATCAAAACTCGACAAACTAAATGAAAGAAGGAATTCTAATGCACAATATCTAACTACAAGACTCTCGAAAATAGAAGGTATAAGACCGCCTAAAGTTAAACCAGGCTATAAGCATGTATGGCACCAATATGTTATATGGATTGAAGACACATTTCCATATACTAGAGATGAGGTAAGAGATAAGTTAAGCAAGTATGGCATATCTACTGCAATACATTACCCCCTACCACTACACCTTCAACCATTGTATAGAGCACTAGGATACCCCGAAAACATTTGCCCTAACTCTATTGATGCATCTAGACACGTATTAAGCCTACCAGTACACCCCCTATTATCAAAAGAAGACCTAGATTATATCGTTGAAACAATTCTACTTCTTTCCAAGAGAAGGTAGTAGAAATATCGCACCATCAACATCACTTATTTTTTCTGCTTTATTACAGACATAAACCCATGCCACACTAGCTGCAATAACTGCATCAACAACATCTTTTCCCTTCTCAAGGAAACTCCAATCATTGACACTAATAATTTTTGATAAAGCAGCCATAACGTCTCTGAACCCAGTATTTTTTAATGCACTACTGGGATGCGTTTCTATAACATTTATTCCCATGGATTCGAGTATTGACTTTATCCTAATTGCTCGTGAGACAAGCATTTTCATACCACGCCATCCTGGAGGGAGGACACGGAATCCTCTCTTCTTCATTTTAAGGTCTACGCGCCTATACCCTTTAGCATGACTTAGTGGAGCATCTATTGCTACGATACAAACATTATGGCTTCTCAGTAGACCTATTATTTCATCGTCAAAATATACTTTATCTGCATATACTAAGATTCCATTATATATTATTGCGACTCCCGAAGGCCTTCTCGGAGAACCAGCGAGATCTATTCCAGCAACACGTTTGCAGTCCAAAAAATAGTTACCATTGACTGCATTCAACAGAGGTTTCCTCTAAGCCTAGTTTTTCTAGTACTCCCATATCGCGACGAGGACCTACTATTATACTTATATAGCCGTCGTATATTAATGGTAAACCTATATCCTTATCGCCCACGGTTATAGTGAGAACCCCATAGCCTCCTCCGAGTTTGTTCACACTTATAGATACCTTTTCCTTATTGATCTCAGTATAATATCGTAGAACCCCGCTTTTACTTCTTGATAAATCAAGGATCTTTCCCCAATCCTTTCTGTCTAATTTTACTTTGCAGTTCTCGTTATTTTCTATTGCTTTCTTATGCGCACCTACAATATATGCGATAAGTTTTTCTATCATGCTCCCCCCATAATAGAAATTATACTATTATTGCCGACTCACTTATTAACTTTACATAGATCTAAGGACTACGATATCAATATAATCTCTTAGGGTCGACTATAGACATGTTTAGAGAAAGCTCTAGGTATAAGAAAATAAACTTAAACGATAGCTTTAAGTTCAAATGCATACGCTGTGACCTATGTTGTGGCACAGGCCCTAATGTAACATTAACAGTATTTGATATAGTGAGGATAGCCGAGTATCTCAATGTACATTGGCGTACATTTCTATACGAGTATACTAAGGTTCTCGTAGGAGACATGATGGTATTTGTAGCGTTAAGAGATAAGGGTAAAGGGGAATGTGTATTCATGGAATATGAAAACGGGTTAACGAAATGCCGTATTTATCCTGCTAGACCTATGCGTTGCCGCCTATATCCATTATATCTTGTATCACCAAGCGCAAATTATCTCCACTTAGACACAGAATGCCCAGGTGTTGGAAAAGGACGTGAAGTTAAAGTACCAAAGAAACTCGTTGAAAGATACTCGTTCGAGGTAAAATATCATTATAAAGAGATAATGAGACTAGTACTTGACGAGGGCATGAGACCTCTCGAGGCATTAGAGGCCGTGCTTGAGAGGCTATGGGAAGAGGCTGAAAAAGGTGCTGAGTGGGCTAAAACAGAGTTCTTGGAGAAACTAGGATCTACTTAATTCCTATAAATCGAGGAGTAAATTCGTAGTATCGTTGTACACTTGTTTAAATACAAGTTTTGAAGCATTTGTTTCCAATAAAGTTTATGTATCAGAAAAACTAATACTATTATCCCTCACACGTGCTTGGAGGCCTATAGCCGTTGAGATTTGTTGTTAAAAAGATAGAATTAAATGATAAGCCTATTGCTATTCTAAACTATAGAGATGCTTTGCAATATGGTATACCTCAGAGTCGGAGGATAAGAGTATTAAATAATAGCAGGGTGGTATATGCGGAGGTACTCGTATCGAAAACTATTGTGGATCAGGGATATATAGGTCTGAACGAACCAGCGCTAAACTTATTGAGAGTTAGAGAAGGCGATACCGTTATAGTAAAAATACCGCCTAACCCGCGAAGCATACATGTCATCCATAAAAGACTACATGGTGAAAGACTAAGTGAAGATGAGATAAGAACTATTGTAGAAGACGTAGTCTCCGGAGCTATAGGCGAGGCTGAAATAGCCGCTTTTCTATCTTCTCAAATCCCTATACCATTAAGTAATGAGGAATTAACAGAACTCATAAAGGCTATGGCTTATGCAAGCGAGGTTGTTGAATTCGATGAACCTGTATATGACGAACATAGTATAGGTGGTGTACCAGGCAATAGTAAAGTAGCATTGCTAGCAGTACCAACTGTCGCATCAACGGGTATACTCATACCTAAGACTAGTAGTAGAGCAATAACTAGTCCCGCAGGAACAGCTGATACAATGGAAGTTCTAGCTCCAGTAGACCTAAGCCCAGAAGAGATAAAGAAGATAGCAAAGAAGGTTCGAGGAACCCTCGTATGGGGTGGAGGATTAAACATAGCCATAGCGGATGATATATTTATTGAAGTTGAGAGAAAAATAATGATTGATCCCCTAAGCCAGATGATTGCGAGCATATTATCGAAGAAGCTAGCCATGAGCGTAAACAACCTAGTAATAGACATACCCGTGGGAAAAGGAGCAAAAGTACAAGACTATGCAACAGCAGATAAAATAGCTGGATTATTTATAAACCAATGCGGTAGACTCGGCATTACAGTTAGAGTAGCTTTAACATTTGGCGGAGAACCCATAGGAAGAACCGTAGGGCCAGCACTTGAGGCGCGTGAAGCCCTTAAAACATTAATCGAAGGTAAGGGCTCTCATAGTCTTGTAGATAAAGCAGTAAACATTGCTGGACTAGTTTTAGAATTAGCTGGAAAAGCTGATAGAGGTCAAGGCGAAAAACTAGCACGCGAGTTATTAGTTAAGAGGAGATCCTATAGTAAAATGAAAGAAATAATTGAGGCTCAGGGAGGCAACCCCAACATAAAGCCTGACGACATACCCGTAGGTGATAAGACTTATACGATAACATCGCCTTTGGAAGGAGCTGTTACACACATAGACAATGTTGCAATAAGCCTCATTACACGAGCTGCAGGTGCACCCTTTGATAAGGGAGCGGGTATATACTTTCACGTAAAACTAGGATATAGAGTAAGAAAAGGAGACCCCCTATTTACGATACATGCATCTACAGAGAAGAAATTAGATGATGCCTTGAAGCTCGTTGAACGATACAAGCCTATAATGGTAGAAGGAATGCTTATAAAAGCATTACCTTAATATGGATTTATGAGATGACGAGGCTAGACGACGCTGAACACTGATGAATAGTGGAAGGTCTGATCCTTCAAATTCTTTATTTTTATTTCATTTTTTAATATTCTATTTATTTCATGGTTATACAATTATGATTGTGTCAGCTTCGCCCTCGTTTCAACATAAAACATGGATTCAGATGCGTCACCAGTCGTCATCCACATTATTGTTATTAACATCTTGTCCGATAAAAATGGTTAAGAATAGTTTTCTACGATGCCTTGAGATATATAAAAGGTGAAAAATACTTGTCATGGTTATTCTAGTTTCTCCTTAGCTCTCTCAAGGAATTCGTCTATCATTTCCTTTATTGAGGGGCCCTCTAGGATTTTGAGCTCATAGCTTACGCGTACAACTGGTTTGTTGAGCTTTATTAGCTTTGATATATCGGCTGGTGTTCCTAGGACAACTACATCTGCTTCTATGGAGTTTAATGTTTGCTCTAGATCTCTAAGCTGGTCTGGGGCATAACCTGTGCTTGGTACTACTGGGCCCATGTGGGGATACTCTTCGTACATCTTCTTTATTATGCCTACTGCTTTAGGCTTAGGGTCGATAATTTCGGCTCCATATTTTTTCGCAGCCACATACCCTGCTGCATATGGTAGTCCTCCATGTGTTACAGTTGGTGAATCCTCAACTACTACAGCGCGTTTACCTTCAAGTAGCTCTGGTTTATCAACGCTTACCTCCATGTCTGCTAATGCTATCTTTGCCTTCGGATTTGCCTCACATGTATTCTTCTTTACTTTCTCTATGTCTTCGGGTTTCGCTTGACTAACCTTAGTTATTATAACTACATCTGCTAGCCTTAGATTTACTTCACCGGGGAAGCTTCCTATCTCATGGCCTGGTCTCATTGCATCTGCAACTGTTACCATATAGTCTGGTTTAAAGAAGGGCCAGTCATTGTTTCCTCCATCCCAGTGTATAACGTCTGCTTCCTTCTCAACTTCTACGAGTATTTTATTGTAGTCTACTCCAGCATATACAACAACCCCCATTGAGAGATAGGGTTCGTATTCCTCTCGTTCTTCTATTGTTAACTCGTATTTGTCAAAGTCCTCGGGCTTCTCAAATCTCTCTATAGCTGCTTTTACAAGGTCTCTAGCATAAGCCATGGGATGACGTACGACAACTGTTTTTAAGTTACGTGAAGCGAGCTCACGTACTACTGCACGGCTAACAGTACTCTTTCCAGCACCTGTTCTCACAGCTGTTACCGCTATTACAGGCTTTGATGATGGGAGCATTGTTTCTCTGGGACCCAGTATCTTGAAGTCAGCACCTGAAGCAAGTACTCGTGAGAGAATACGGCCCACATGATCGTATAGTAGATCACTATATGATAGTATAACCTCGTCTACAGCATGTTCTTTTACTAGTTTTTCTAGCTCTCCTTCAGATATTATTGGTATTCCATCGGGATAGAGTTCGCCAGCTAACTCGGGTGGATATCTTCTACCAGTTATACCTGGTATTTGTGTTGCTGTAAATGCTATAACACGGTATTCCGGGTTATTTCTAAAGACTACGTTAAAGTTGTGGAAATCTCTACCTCCTGCACCCATTATTATAACTCGTCTCGGCCTTGGCATAGAGAACCACACCACGTATAACCTTTTAACAACCAGCTAAAAATAGTTAAGCTTTTACATAAAATAATTCTATAAATACGCTACAAATCCAAAAATAAGTATAGGAAAAGGGTTTAATGGTAGGAAAACTATGGAAAATGGGGAGACAAGAATACTTGACGTTGCAGAATCTACTGAGACCTTGAGGAAACTAGGTTATGACGTAATAGTTATTGAGGAACAAGGTAGGAGACCTCCGGAGACAAATGTCTTGTTTAGAGACTTATTACCGGAGCTTGAAAAAGGAGATGAGAGGACTCGCAGATTAGCTTATATGAAGATGTATAAGCATCAATATGAAGCATACACTAACTTACGTAAAGGATACAATATAATACTTACAGCGAAAACTGGTTCAGGTAAAACGGAGGCTTGGGCTATTTATTCCTTAAAGGATAGAGTTAGAACTCTAGCTATATATCCTACTCTAGCATTAAGTAGTGACCAGATATCAAGGCTTGAAAGCTACTATAGTACACTTAATTTATCAGACAAAGTGCTAAAACTAGATAGACCGACAATCGCTGAAGAGGGAGAGAGAAGTCTTAGAAAGAGACTACAAGAAGCATTATTAGTCATTTCTAATCCAGCATTCATAATGGCCGATGTCAAACGTATAGCCATGGAGGTTCGTGGTGGCAGGAGAGCTTTTCTAACAAGGTTTCTTGAGAATGTTGGTTTAATAGTTCTCGATGAAATAGACTTCTATGATAGTAGAAGTGGTAGTCTCCTCCTAGCATTAATTGAGATTATATCAAAATATATTGCACAGAAACCTCCGCAAATAGCCATACTTACTGCTACCTTAGCTAATCCCCAAGACATTGCAGATTTTTTAACACAGATTACAGGGAGAAAAACCGTTATTATCGAAGGAGAACCCTTTCACCCGAAAAATAAGACAATAATAGTTCAAGCTAAGAACTTGAACTCACTTTGGGAGAAAGTAAAAAAGAATAAATATTTAATAGAAGATGAAACTATATTATCGTATATA
>JALUDQ010000247.1 GCA_027043985.1 Desulfurococcales archaeon | reverse complement strand
GTGCTCCACCCAAGTGTTTCCTTATAATAATGTTTTTCGGCTTAACTGGTAGTGCTTCTATAACTAGCTTTTCTCGAACATTATCTGGGTTAGGCGTGTATATGTCGATGACTAGTATTGCCTCCTTAAACGGTATCTTTCTTTCCTCAAAGAATGGAATGCATACCCTATGTACTATATCATTTATAGCTCTCCTCACAGCCTCATCATCATCATTGCCTATCAAGTCTACTCCTAGTCCAATCTCTATTAACAATCTATTATAGCCTTCAAGTATTGTCTCAGTCAAGTACATACACCTTCAAGTATTTCCATATAGGTATTCAGTATTAGAGTGTTTAAGAAATAATCTCTAAAACCTGGAACATCATCCCTATATTTCAAAGACTTCTTCTACTCTGCTCATTATCCTTGTTTTTGCTTTCAAGTATTCTTTTCTGTCAATTGATACTATTTCTCCTTTATTAACAAGTATTCTTCCGTCAACAATTACATAGTATGGTTTAGGTTTTTCTACTATAAGATCTTCTATTCTACTACTACGGGTATTCCATATAATTATATCTGCTTTATAGTCTTTTTTAACTGCCCCGATCTTTGCATTTAATACTTTTGATGAATTAATTGTTGCAAGTCTATATGCTTCTATAACACTTATTGGGGCTCTCCTAAGCCTTGAAGCTAAGAGTGCAGCAAATATCTCGTCGAATATGTTCTGCGTTGGTGAGATATCTAGGCCTATAGTTACGTTTACGTTTCTATCAATCATTTCTCTTATTTTCGCTATACCGCTTCCAAGCAACATATTTGTTACGGGATTATGTATTATTGTTGACTTGAACATGGATATTAGTTCTATTTCCTTTGAGCTAAGCCATACTCCGTGAGCTAATATAGTGTTCTCGCCTAGAATACCGCGCTGGTATAGAAACTCTATTAGGCTAACACCATAGTTATCACTACAGTATTTCTCATCATCATATACTTCCGCTACATGCATGTGGACTCCAAGATTCTTCTCTCTCTTTATCCTCGCTACTTCCTCCAATAACTCCTTAGAAACCAAGCGGATGGTACAGGGGCCTAAGCTAACAATTATTCTCCCATTGTCTTTTTTGTGCCATTTTGAGGCGAGCTCCAAATTATCCTTAAGTGCTTTCCATTCATTATCGTAGAATCCCTTATTCATTATCGCAACACTCAAGTTACCCCTAATACCAGCATAGTAGACTACTTCTGCTACTACATCCATATTAAAGTGCATGTCAGCTATTCCAACAATACCCTTAGACAAGTAATCATAGACAGCCATTATAGCCGCGTCCCGCGAGTCCTCGGGGCTTAGATGGGGCTCCCATTTCCACGCTATTTTTTCAGCCCACTCGTCAAGGTGAACCCATTCTCCAATAATCTTGGAGACAGGATATAATCCTAGGTGGGTATGTGAAGCGTAAAGACCTGGTGTTACCGTGTATTTACTAGCATCTACTACTACGCCATGCTTGGGGTAGGATTCACTACCTAAACCAGCTATACGGTCTTCTTCAATATAGATATTTGCTCTTCTAGGAGGCTCTCCCGGATTCAATATGAGCGCGTTCTCTAATAGTATTGGTTCTCGCTTAGGAAGACTCAACGTGGATCAGCAGACCAATAACTATGTAGTACAGCTATTTTACTCTTTCTCAATATTCCTCCTACACACATCAATGTTTAGAGCATTATAGGGTGTCTTTCCGTTGAAGTAATCTATTATTGTTTGAGCAACCATTCTACTAGTTTCAATCATAGCCTCCCAAGTATAACCTGCTATATGGGGGGTTAACACCACGTTATCGAGTTTCGTCAATGCGTTATCCTCTTTAATGGGTTCTTCTTCGAAAACATCGAGAGCAGCTCCAGCTATTATTCCTTCTCTAAGAGCCTTCACTAGATCTTTTTCAACTATTATTTTCCCACGACTAATATTCACTAAAACG
>JALUDQ010000246.1 GCA_027043985.1 Desulfurococcales archaeon | reverse complement strand
CCATGCCGCCGCCGGGTGCTGCGGGATTTTCTTTCCCGGGGCGGTGGTGCCAAGTCTGTCTTGGTTACAGTCTGGGTTTTAAATATTACTGTGATTGCTTTATGGTTTTGTTTGCTTTGGCTATGTTGCTGTGTGGGCTATAGTATATTTTTGTCTTCGGAGTATTTATAGTCTTTTTAGCTTTGGTAACAATCTAGTATGATTGGAGATGGGCTCTCGGTCTAGGATGCCCCCCTGAGACCCGATGTATGCGATGGGCGGGCTGAGTGTTACGTGTGATGATCCATTGTAGCATTTTAGGGTCAGGAGAGGGGTTTGGTGTGATGAGCAGCGGATTATCTAACCCGTCTGTGTCTTGGGGATGAGGAGGAGAACCCATCTGAGAGCGATGACGTTTGAGTGTAAGAGCTTTAAACCCGTTGGCTTGTATATTTGGAGGGTGGAGGGCCCGTAGCTCAGCCTGGTGGAGCGCCCGGCTGATAACCGGGAGGTCGGGGGTTCGAATCCCCCCGGGCCCATAATTGTTTCTCTGCTCCTGGGGATGGGGAGGGGAAAAAGGGTTTTGTTTATTCTATTGTTTCTTTTTTGCCCAGACTGCTTTGGTTTCATCTATTTCTCCTTCGGTTTTTGCTACGATTAGTGTTCCTACTAGGTCTCCGGTTACGTTTACCATTGTTCTACCCATGTCTAGTATTACGTCTATTCCGAGGATCATTCCGTAGGCTGCTGCTACTCCTGGGTTTGTTAGTGGTAGTCCTACTGCTTCTAGCACCATTGCTAGCATTATGGCTCCAGCTCCCGGTACTCCGGCTGTTCCTATTGATGCTAGTACTGCTGTTACCACTATTGCGACTTGTTGTCCTATGGTTAACGGTATTCCTAGTGCGTTTGCTACGAATATTGTACATATTGCTTGGTACATTGCTGTTCCATCCATGTTTATTGTTGCTCCTAGTGGGAGTGTGAAGGCGTAGACTGCTCTCTTTATACCTAGCTTTTCTTCTGCTACCGTCATTGTTACTGGTAGTGTTCCAGAACTACTCCTTGTTACGAAGGCTGTTAGCATTGCCTCTTTTGCTCCCTTTAGGAAGTCTATTATGCTTATCTTGAATGCTGCTAGTATTCCACCGTAGACTAAGAATATGTGTATGAATAAGCCTACGTAGAGTGCTATTACCACTATGGCTAATGGCCCTAGTACTCTGGGACCAAATATAGCGACTACGTAGGCTATTAATGCGAATACACCTATAGGCATGTATTGTAGTATTCCTCTAACAATCTTGTATATTGCTTCAGCTAACCCGTCGACTACGCGGAAGGCTGTAGTAGCGGATTGTTTTACTCGCTCGTTTTTACTGTCCATTAAGTATGCTAGAGCTATACCTAAGACTATGGCGAAGAATATTATTTGGAGAACCGTTCCATTACTTAATGATGCGAACGGATTAGTCGGGATAATATTTAATAATACCTCTACGAGCGAGGGCGCTTTCTTAACAGCTATCTCCTTAGCTCCTCCGGGAAGCTGTAATCCTACACCTGGTCTAAAGACGTTCGCCATAATCAATCCTATGGTTACTGCTAGAGCCGAGGTAGCTAGATAGTAGACAATTATTTTTACTCCCACCTTACCCAGCTTCGAAGGCCTAATACTAGCTGCTCCAACAATTAGTGAAAACAATATTATTGGCGCTACAATCATCTTTAATAATCTTACTAGTAAATCGCCCCATGGCTTCAAATAGGTGTCAAGCGCTTCTTTCCCAATAATCCCCGATGATATAGCTATGCTTAGTACTCCGCCAAATATTATACCGAGAACAAAGCCTATAGCAACCTTGTATATTACGGGAAACTCTAAGTATTTTCTAAAGATGCTCATAAAGGTACACCCAGTAATCTATTGCATACTGATATAATTACTTAGCTAGGGTACACTCCTACTCTATATATATCTTGGAGGCGCTGACTTAAAAACCAATATCATTTAATATCTAAAGAGAAGAAAACCTACCCACTATAAAACCAGTTCAAGAAATAGAAAACAAGACCATAATGTTAAAGTCATTGAGAATAGAATGGTGGACCGGCCGGGATTTGAACCCGGGGCCTCTCGGGTGCAAGCCGAGCGCTCTTCCAGGCTGAGCTACCGGCCCAGGCTTTAAGCCGCGCTATATTAGTCTTCCTTTGGGTGTTTTTAATATTTTTGAACATGAATATTATTGTATAGGATTACAAGACAACCACTACAAGTACTTAGAGAGTAGAATTAGGCTGAGAACACTATGAGATCGTGTTTAGAGTGCCCGGAGAAACAGCCCAAGAATATTGTGAGTTTAGGACAGCTATAACAATCAGGGAAAAGAGCATATACAATAGAGCACAGTATACTCGCACCAAAATATATACACAAGTTCTCTACAACATTCTCTACAACAAAAATATATCTTAGACGTGGAAAAGAGGTAATGGGATTCATATAAAGGCAGAGCACCGAGCAATAACACCGACAAAATACTCTGCGAAGACCTCTATGGTAACCGCTAACTGCTACAAGAAATATGCCGAACGGTTCACGAGAATATTGTTGTGCAAGCACATCTCCTCCAGGGCCTCTTCCCTCCCTTGGAGAGGCATCTTCCCTAGGGGATTGCATTGTAGATCTTTGTTTTAGGCTCTATTTTAGGTTTTGAAACATGTTTTGTCTTCAGTAAAATGAAGAGGTATCCTTGTACTTGTGTTTTAATTGAGACTGTTTGCTCTGTAGCAATATGTATCGTTAATCTGTAATTGAAGAATACAGTGAATACTGCGATCATAGAACTATATCGAGATTATTCGTCGGCGGAGCAATAGAGGTTCTACTAGAATGATGCGGGGGGTGGGATTTGAACCCACGCAGGCCTACGCCATCGGGTCCTCAGCCCGACCCCTTTGACCAGGCTCGGGCACCCCCGCGGTCTTTGGGTGTGTGGGTCGTGTTTTCTTAGGTTTGTGCGGGGCTTTTAGTGTTTTCTTCTTGTGTTTTTTTCTAGTTGGGTTGTGTTTATTCCTTGTTTTCTTAGTGTTTCTAGGATTTTTTCGTGTATGTATTTGCTTATTATGCCTTGGTTTAGTAGTTTTAGGTATTCTTCTATGTCTATTAGTTGTATTGTTCCGTCTGGTTTCTTTATTATGTCTAGTGCGAGATCGTGATATACTATTTTGTCGGGGCCTATTTCGGGTGGTGTATTTATGTTTATGTATTCTCCTTTTAGTTCTCCGTTTCTATTGTAGTAGTGGTGAGTTATAGTCCATGATAGTGTATTTATTCTCATTATATCGTAGTCCCCTGGTTCTTTTTCTATTTTTAGGCCATCGTATATTCCGGGTGTCCTTATTATTCTCTTTAATTCTACTGTGATGCCGTTTTCTTTGACTATTATTGACTCTGTTTTCCCGGGTGTTAGACGTATTGGTGTTCCATCGGGTTTTATGTGTATTATCTCTATTCTTTTATTGCTCTTTAACTTTTCTGCAATGTATTGTAGCATTCCTTTTCCAGCGTTTTCTGGTGCTATCCACTTGTTTTCTACTAGTTTTTCGGCATAGTCTACTATGCTTGACAATTCTCCTCCTAGTGCTTTATAGGAGTGGTGGCCAGGTATTGTTGCTGTAACTTCGCTTCTTATTTTATCGAGTACTTGTTTTGCTGGATTAGTTAGTGTTAATAATACTATTTTTTCGCCCTCGTAGACTATTTCTCCTTCACTAGCTTTCTCGGCTTTTTCAGCTATTTCTTTTAATTTTTTCTTCAATTCTTCGAGTTCCATTAATAGTACTTGTGTTTCGGCTCTACTAGCACTGCTTCTCCAGTGTACCCCGTAGCCCTCCCTAATGATGTTTGAGGATAGCGTTATTAGTTCTGCTTTTCTCTCGGGATCTCTTATGTGTTCGCTTATGGTTATTCTATTTGAATCCTTTATTAGTGCGGCATAGTATCCTATGACTCTTAGATTCCTTGTCAACACTATGTTTTCTCTCGGCTTTAATGCTGTTTTAGCGATTGCTACGGGTATTATTGTACCTGGCTGTTCGTTGCAGTTTCCGAGTATTCCTATTAAACCATAGGGTAAGGATACTAGGCATTCATCTCCGCGTTTTTCTAAGACTCTGCCTATTACTGTAGAGTATAGTCCTAGCTTTGACTCCCATTTTATAGTGTATTTTACTTCTTCTTCAAGGACTCTTAACGTCTCATCTACTTGTCGGGGAAAGCCTATTACCAATAGCGTGTGAGGGTCTTCAGTGGTCTTTATTGTTAGGTCAGGGGCTGTATTGTTTTCTGGTATATTGAATCTCTGCCTTATTATTGGTGATGCTTGTACTATTACGAATCCTTTATCTAATAGAATTTTCGTTAATGCTGTAGCATAGATTCCCCTTATCCTAACCTTTACTATATCCGACTGCATCTTCTTAGTCCTTTACCGTTTCGAGTAGCGTTACAACATTCCAGACAGCTATTCTCGTATGTGTGGGCATATTAGGATCCTGGCTTACCTCATCAAGTATGCCGACTGCATTAGCAGCCCTCACGCCAGGGCTTAGACTTAGATCTTGTAGCCTCTTTATTGCTTCGGTTGCTGCTCTCCTAATGTTTCGTGGTACGCTTGTATCGTTTATTACTCTTATTAGCATGAGGATTGCTTGTTTAATCTTTGCTTCATTATCATATGCCATAGCTTATTCACCCCATGTATGATTGTTTCTCTGGGTTCTAGGAGATTAGTAGGCTCATAGTATTAAATATGTTTATTTATTTCAAACATACTTAATAGTATGTTGTTATAGACGAGGATGGTGTAGTAGCTTTGGCTAAACTCTCACCTGAAGAAAAAAGAATTGCATTGCAGAAGATGAGCGAGCTTCTAAGAGCTGGAGCCATAATGTTATCTGAGACTTGCCCTAAATGTGGTTCACCTCTATTTAAGTTGAAGAGCGGTGAAATAGTTTGCCCGATTCATGGTAGAGTTGTTGTCGTTAAATCTGATGAAGAGCTTAGTCGTGTTACTGTAGCTGGTGTTCTAGACGCTTTAGAGAATACTATTACAAAACAGCTTGAGAAAGTGAGAAGTATCGTTGAGAAACGGGAGCCTAGTGAACTAGTTGATGAGCTACGTGTTATGCTCATGTTTCTTGATGCTCTTGAACGCGTTGAGAGGATTAAAGGTATTCTTGGAAAACATGATCTAGAGAAACAGAGATAATATCTCATTGGCTTTTATCTATTTTCTCTAATATTGTTTTTACTGCTTCGCTTATGAGGGAGTTTACTCCCAATGTACCGTCTAATAGTATTAGTTCTCCTTGCTCAACTAGGCTTAAATAAATGTTTCTAACTTTTTCCAAAAGCTCTCTTTTTTCATAAAATGTCTTTCTCCTCCCAGAATTACTTATACGGCTGAGCGCTAAATCAACTGTTACGTCTATATAGAATGCTAGATCTGGATACTTTACTTGACTGTTTAATGTTTTTATCCAATGTATTGGTGCTCCCAGGGCTCCTTGATATGCTATCGAAGAATGTATGTATCGGTCAACAACAACTATGACCCCCGCTTCTAGTCTGGGCTTTATGTATTTCTCGTAGTGGTGTATTCTATCTGCTGCATAGAGTAGTGCTTCTATTCTTCCATCGCGGTATTCGTCTGGGAGACTTCTTATTAGGTTACCTATTAGTTCTCTAGTTGGCTCCATAGTATAGTCTGCTGGTATGCCTTCTTTTCTTAGTGATGAAACTATCCCTTTAGCGAGCGTAGTCTTACCAGCGCCATCAATGCCTTCTATTGCTACTAGTAATCCTTTAGTACTCGACATGTACTTCTACCTCATTATTAGTTTTCTTTAGGATTACTAGTACATTAGAGGGTATCTCCTCGTACGTTCTTAATTCTAGTAATGGAATATTTCCGAGAACGCATCCGGCAACGAGCATGGGGTCTATTCTTCCAACTATTATAGCTTTAGGCGCTGTACCGTATTTTGCTAATGCAAATAATACGTAGGATCCAACAGTACTGCCTCTAAAGTATGGTGCCACTAGTATTTTCTCAGTAATTTTCTGTCCTTTAATTGTAGATCGTGGATCTATTATTTCACCAGTTTTTGGGTCAATATCGCCGAGGGGTGAGATGGGTGTTGGCGACTTCAATACCGTTCCTTCGATCACTTCTCTATCGAACAATATGGGACGGGCACGTAATATTTTGTACTTCATCTCTTATCCACCAGTTTCCTAGTAGTCACTTAGAATTGTTTTCACCTTCCTAAGCCTCTTTAAATAGAATGAGGCTTTAGTTGAGTTTGTGTTCACCGTGGTGTTGGGTTTGAATAGACGTGAAACTATGGGGCAAGTGTCTTTTATTATTTTTATCCCTTTTTCTTCAAGCTTCTTTACCAGGTTTTCCTCAACTGCTTTAGCGTATATGTATCGGCTTGTAGACACTATTATCGGCTTATTGTATCCTTTAGTTGTTCGTACTAGCTCTCTTAATTCTTCTAGCCCTAGGTGAGGGCACCCAAAGAAAACTACTTGTTCTCGGCTATTACTATCTGCTAGTTCGTTGTATGCTTCTTCTAGGTCTTCTCTAGTTATAGTTATCTTGTCCTCAATGTACTCCTTATTGAATAAGTTTGTTTCAGGTGATACGTTCTCTATGATTGTTAGAGGATTGTCACTCGTTGTGCCAATGGCTGCTGCATATGCTTTAACCCATGACTCCTTCCATTGTATATTGTTTTCTAAGTAAGCTGTCTTGCCCTTAGAGAGCTTGCCTATAATGTAGCCCAATAGACCTGCTTCTACGGTGTTTGATGCATTAAATGTTGTCTTAAAGTATATTCTTGGTATTCGGTTTTCTGTTAAGTGTAATCCACTATAGTAGATACGTCCTATTATTGCCGATAAGAGCGCTATTGGTCCTCCTTCTTTATTTGTTCTAGCTCCATAGACTATGTTGGCATAGGCTACTGCGCTAGATTCTCCCCAGGCAAGGTGCTCGCCTAGGCTAGGTTTTCTGATATAATATGGGGTACATGTGAATGTTGGGTTGAACCCCATTTTCTTTAACGCGTTTATTATACGTAATTGTTTTTCATATTCCTCGGCAGTTATATTGAACTCGTGTGGTGAATCTAAGTCAAAGGATAGCGGGTTAATTGTTCCAAAAACTCTTATTCTCGCATCGAGGTTTGCTAGGTGCTCTATGAATTCTAGTCCCGGATCACCTATGTTTAAATAGGATACCCCGGATACATGGGCATGTTTTATCTCAACTAGCCTGCTGGCTCCTAGTGCTTCTCCTACTTTAACTATAGTTCTCATA
>JALUDQ010000245.1 GCA_027043985.1 Desulfurococcales archaeon | reverse complement strand
CTAGTGGGGCTCCTAGTACTTCTGCTACTATTTGCCGGTGGCTACTGTTTGGTGATCCCTGACCCATCTCCATTATACCAGTATAGACTGTTACCGATCCATCCTTGTCTATTTTTATGTATGCGTTACTCCAGTCTGGTACTCCACGGCTAGTACTTATACCATGCCATGCTACCCCTATGCCTATTCCACGCTTGTAGCGTTTGCTATGTTTATTGTATTCGGTGAAAGCTTTCCTCTTCTCCCACCAGCCCATCTTCTTAGCTAGCTTCTCTACTGCTTCAGCAATACCAACCGAGTGATCTAGGAGCTGATTGGTTATAGTCGTCTGTCCAGGTCTTAGAAGGTTCTTTAACCTAAAGTCTACTGGATCCATTCCTAGCTTCTTAGCTAGCTCATCCATTTGAGCTTCTGCTGCAAACTGTATGCTTGGGTTGCCGAAGCCTCTAAAGGATCCTTGTGGGAACTTGTTTGTGTAGACACAGTAGCCGTCTACCTTGGCGTGGGGTACATAGTATGGTCCGCTTGCATGGACTGACGCTCTCCATAAGATGAATGGTCCGCGGTTAGTATAGGCTCCAGTATCGTGGATTATCTTGACTTCTATTGCCATTAGTTTTCCGTCTTTTGTTGCACCAGACTTGTAGTGTATTATTGTTGCTTCTCTCTTCGGATGTATTCTCAATGATTCTTCGCGCGTGTACATTAGGAAGGCTGGCTTACCAGTCTTGTATGCTACGAGTGCTGCTTTAGCTGCTACTAGTGGTCCTTCGTCATCTTTTCCTCCAAAGCCTCCTCCTAGGTAGGGGATTACTATCTTGACCTTGCTCATCGGTATTCCCAGTACTCTTGCTACAATTGATTGGGCTAGGTGGGGATATTGGGCTGCCGTGATAACGGTTATCCTGCCCTCAAGGTCTGGTATTGCTAGTGCTCCCTCAGTTTCAAGGTAGAGGTGGTCTTGGTGATGGGTGCGGTACTCGTTTTCTACTATTACATCACTTTTAGCAAACCCTTCTTCTACATTTCCCTTTCTAACCTTTGTCCGAAAGGCTATGTTTGAACCATTCTCCTCGTGTACTAGTATGTCTGTTCTGTTCATTGCTTCTAGAGGGTCTAGGATTACTGGTAGGGGCTTGTACTTTACCTTTACTCTCTCAACTGCGTCAAAGGCTGCGTCGATGTCTTCTGCTGCTACCAGTGCTATTGGTTCAGCGTGGAATCTCACTTTGCCTTCTGCTAGGAGTGGTTGGTCTGGTAGTGCGTAGCCTACTTGGTTTTCACCTGGAATATCCTGGGCTGTAAATACTCCTACTACTTTTGGTATCTTCAATGCTTCTGAGTAATCTATTCCTTCAAGGATTGCGTGGGGTTCTTCGCTTAGTACTTGTTTAACAAATAATACTCCCTTGTCAAAGTAGTCTTCAACGAATCTTGCCTTACCGACGGCTTTATCGAAAGCATCTGCACGCTCAATGCCCTTACCGACAACGATGAATTCGCGGGCTTTAAGCCATTTTTCTAGAAGAGCATAAGGGTCTTCGACTAAGGCCACCAAGCCTCACCCAACGCGGGTTACAATATAGCTTATACGTGACCCTGTAATAATAAAGGTTTACCTAATAAACGTGTTGTAAAACCATTCTATAAGTGCTAGATAAGTGTTAGGAAACAATAATAGGGTTAAAAATATACTAATACTTGAATGAGAGGTATAAAACATGTTAGAAGACCTAGAACCAGATATATTAAAACAAGTAGAATTAAAAGACTTAAACGAAGATTTAAAAAGAGTAATATATGAAACACTAGAAGAAGAAAATATAGGAGTGGAAAAACTAGTCCTATATGAGTACAAGTATATCCCAGTAAGGTTACAACATATTTTCAGAGAGCTGGGTAAGAGAGGTATTATAGTTCATAGTACATTAGTCTACAATGGGAAGTTATACATTATTGGAGAGAAGAAGAGCAGTACATTTGATTTTGCACCCGACTACGAGTATCGTAGAAAATAGTCCCTAGTCACCAATAATTAAACTCATCATTATTTTATTCAGTTTCCCGTGGAGAGCACTTATTTTGCTTAGAGACTAGCTTATAGTTCTGGGGCAGAACCCGGGTTCCGGGGTAGAACCATGCTATTTGATGAACGTCCTAAGGAGAGGAGAGAAGACCTCTACGACAGAGAAGCTGAAATAGAGAAAATCAAGGATAGTATTGGTAGACCACTCATACTTGTAACTGGTATCAGGAGAATAGGGAAGACCTCTGTTATAAGAGTAGCTTTAAACGAAATAGATGTGACAAAGATAATAGTTGATGTAAGAGGATTACCGGAAAACTATAGTCGTCTACACCTTTACTCGAAGTTAGCTGAAGCTTTAAGCAAGACAAGTAATAGAATAGTAGAAGCCTTGAAGCGCGTTAGAGGGATAAGCATAATGGGATTCGAAGTAGAGCTAACATGGAGAGGTAGGGATATGGTTACTCTACCCTCACTATTTGATGCATTAGACGATACTGGAGCGGTCATAGTATTTGATGAAGCCCAGAACCTTCGTGGACCCCTATCAAGAGAATTCCTAGAATCCCTAGCCCACGCTTATGATTACTGTAGAAACCTCACCTTCATTCTAAGTGGTAGTGAAGTCGGACTACTCTACGATTTATTGAAAATAGATGATCCCTCATCACCACTATATGGCAGATACTTTGTTGAAATAAAATTAGAGAGATTCAGTAGAAAAGAATCCATAGACTTCCTCGAAAAAGGATTCAGTGAAGCCGGGAAAAACGTGCCAGTAAGCCTCATTGAGGAGGCTGTAGATCTTTTAGACGGTATACCTGGGTGGCTAACATTCTATGGAGCAAGATGTCTTGAAGGTAGATGTGATCCTAGAGAAGTATTAAGCCTAGCCACCCGACTAGCACGTAGAGAACTAGAAAACTTGTTAAGGAATAGACCAGTTAGATACAAGCACGTGCTAAAAGCCGTAGCCGAAGGAGCTAGGTCTTGGAGCGAAGTAAAGAGATACCTTGAAAGAGTAGAGAATAAGACTATCTCAAAGAGCATTCTAAGCAATATCCTTAGAAACCTAGAGAAAATGAGCATTATAAAAGACTACGAGTTCCTAGACCCAATATATAGGGAGGCATCTAAAAAACTAGTATAACTATAATATAATGTTATACTAGCTCTGGCTTAATCCATTCTCCTAAAGGCTTCTCTTCAACAACTTTACCGTCTTTTGCAATAATGTTTCCTCTAAGGATAACATATTTAATCTTACCTTTCAGCCTCCAGCCAATAAATGGTGACAACGGGTTCTTAGCATACAAGTCCTCTTCCCTCAATACAGTTTCTTCTCTTGGATCCACTAGGACAAGGTCTCCATCACTACCAATACTCAACGAACCCTTACGCGGGTAGATATTGAATAGCCTAGCCGGGTTTTCTGCGAGAAGCTCTGGTATCTTAGTCAACGGCAACTTGCCTCTAAGAGCCTGGTCTATCATCAACGGCATTAGGGTTCTAACACCATGGAATCCAGCTGAAGCCTCCCACACATTCCTTTCCTTCTCTTCCCTGTTATGAGGAGCGTGATCTGATCCCATATGAGTAATAGTTCCATCTAGTACTGCTCTCCAAAGCTCTCTCTGGTGACTCTCATCGCGTATTGGTGGGTTAACTTTTATCAAGACACCATATTTCTCATAGTCTCTAACAGTTAATAGTAGGTAGTGTGGGTTTGTTTCCCCCCAAACATTAAGCTTCAAAGCCCTTGCTTGACGTAAGAGTTCTACGCCCTCCTTGGCACTCATATGTACTATGAGTACTCTTCCACCCGTATGCTTAGAATACAATATTAGTCTCTGAATAGCCTCCTCCTCACATATAGGAGGACGAGCATCGGTATGGGCTACTGGATCCGTTCTACCCGTAGCCTTAACCTTCTCCGTATAATATTTCACGAGGTTCCAGTTCTCGGCATGGAAGGCTATGGGAACATTCATTTTAGCAGACTTTGACAAAGCCTCTATGAGTGTGCCATCGTTTGGTGCTGGAATATTGCCAGTAGTTGGCCCGAGAAATATCTTGAATCCAACAGCACCACCATAAACTATTTCTTCGAACTCATCTATATTCCCATCATGGATCACACCATATAACCCAAAGTCCACGTGAGCTCTACCCGACAACCGCTTAGCCTTCTCCTCAAGTATTCTACGATTCTCAACTGGTGGAAGAGTATTAGGCATCTCTAAAACAGTTGTAACACCACCTGCCGCAGCAGCCATAGTCCCATGGTAGAAGTCATCCTTATACTCTAGACCCGGCTCTCTCATATGAACATGCTCGTCAACTGCTCCCGGAAAAGCTAGTAGTCCCCTAGCCTCTAATACCTCGACTCCACTAGGCTTATCGAGGCCTCGGCCAATTGCCTCAACTCTACCATTAACTACTAGGACGTCAACATAATCTCTTATCCCGTAGGGTAGAACAAGCCTCACACCACGGACAAGAATAGAACCATTTGCCACGGGAAACAACGCCTCACAAAACCTTTGAACCACATATATGTAAGATGCTAAGAGGGGGTTAAAAGAATAAAATCCGGATAATCCAGTTAACCCAGCCCATACGAGCGAGTATAAAGGGGGCTCAGATGCTCGGCTGGTTCTTCACCCATGTTTCCGTTTAATCTCGGGTCATCACAGCCCCGAGGGTAAGTTCTATGGAATCCTACTTTATCTAGTTAATCGTTCTATGTATCTGGTTTTGTATTATAAATTATGTTATATTGTTCGTATTTTTAATAGAACTTCTACTAGAATCTGTTTTACCAGCATAAGATTTTTCAGTAACCTTTTTGTTACTACTTCTCACGTGTGAACCCGTTTTCACGAGGTAATAGTTGTGGCTTTAGCAGAAGACCTACGTGATAATAAACAGTTCCGCTATATAGGTAAAGACACCATACGTAAGGACGGTATAGCTAAGGTCACGGGCCAAGCGAAGTACGCTTACGATATCTATTTACCAGGCATGCTACATGGAAGGATACTTAAAAGCCCCTATGCTCATGCCAAGATAAAACACATTGATACAAGTGAAGCAGAGAAAATGGGAGCAGTAGTAGTAACCTTCAAGGATGTTCCGAGGAAGAAGTTCAATATTAGACTAGTAAGCGTTGATGAGGTCAACTATAAGGATTGGGAGGTCTTAACAGATCATCCGAGATTTGTTGGAGAATACATTGCAGCTGTAGCAGCTGAAACAGAAGAGCTTGCACAAAAAGCCTTAGAGGCAATAAAGATCGAGTGGGAAGAAGTATACGAGCCCATACTAGATCCCTTCGAGTCGATGACCCCGGGCAAACCAAAGATACATGATAAGATATTGTTTGGTCAGAAGGAGATAGAGGTAAAGAACAATATAGCTTGTACAAGAGAATATGTTGAAGGAGACCCAGACCAGGCATTTAAGGAAGCAGACATAGTTATTGAACGTGTCTTTAAGACTAATAGAAGATACCATATGCAGCTAGAACCCAAGGTTGCAGTCGCTAAACCAGAACCAGATGGCGGGATAACCGTCTGGACAACAACTCAAACAATACATAATACGAGGATACTGATATCCCAAGTATTCGATATCCCGATGAGCAAGGTAAACGTAATCAAGCTACCCATAGGAGGAGCTTTTGGATCAAGTATTCAGACAAACCTTGTAACCCTGGTAGCAGTTGCCCTAGCGTTAAAGGCTAAGAGACCAGTAAGAATAGCCCTTACAAGAGAAGAGGACATGAGGGACCATGCATCATACCAAATGGTTCTAAGACTAAAAGTTGGAGCAAAGAAAGACGGAACACTCGTAGCTGGAGAACTAGAGAACATTATGGATATAGGGGCACATCAAATCCAAGCATACCCGCTGCTCGGGACGGCTCTCGGATGGTTTGTATCCCTCTACAAGTGGAAGAATATTAGATACAAGGGTATAGCAGTCTACACCAACAAGGTTCCAACGTGTGCCTTTAGAGGCTACGGTAACCCTCAGGTAACATGGGCTGTAGAAACAGTAATAGACGAACTTGCCGAGAAGCTTGGAATAGATCCAATAGAGTTTCGGCTAAAGAACTATGTGGGTAGAGGAGACATATTCTGGGGTCAGGGACCAACAGTAAAATCGGTTATACGTAGCGACGGTGTACCCGAGCTACTGAGAAAAGGAGCAGAACTCATAGGATGGAAGAATAGGCCCAAACCTGGTTCCCAGAAGGGAAGGTATAGGAGGGGTATTGGTGTAGCAAGAGGCTTCCATACAAGCGGTGCTGGAGGACCATTATCTGGTACCGTAATAGATTATACAGGAGCAATACTCAAGGTAAACGAAGACGGAAGCGTAGACTATATAACTGCGCTCCAAGACCACGGTGGAGGAACACTAGATGCGCACGCCAAGATCATAGCAGAAGAACTCGGAATACCCTTAGAGAAAGTAAACATAGTGTGGAGTGATGCCCAGACAACAGTCTATGACGTATGTACTCATGCATCACGTGGAACCTATGTTGGAGGAGAAGCAGCTAGAAGAGCTGCTAGGATAGTGAAGAAGAAACTACTAGAATACGCAGCCAGGATCCTAGGAGACATAGCTACACCAGAAGGACTAAGAATAGAACCGGATGAGGAGCTTGGACAAGGAGTAATATATGTTGAAGGCAATCCCGATAAGAGAATAACTGTTGGAGAAGTCGCTAGAATTGCATGGCAGAAGAATTGGGGTAGTATAGCGGCGGTAGTAAGCTATCGTGCACCAGCCGCTCCACCAACCTTCACGGTATACTTTGTAGAAGTGGAAGTAGACACCGAGACTGGTATTGTTAGACCAGTAAGAGTTGTAGCTGGAGCAGACATGGGAACAGTAATAAACCCATCACTAGCAGCAGGCCAGCTTCACGGAGGATTTGCTCAGGGATGGGGTATGGCGGTACTAGAAGACACAACCTATGACCCCGAGACAGGTGATTTGAGAAACAAGGGCTTCATAACAGACTACAAGATAGTTACAGCACCAGACATGCCAAAACTAGAAGACTTCAAGGTAATATTTGCTGAAACATACGAGCCAACGGGACCCTTTGGAGCAAAGGGGCTGGGAGAAGCTGCAAAGAATCCTGTTGCCGCCGCTGTAGCTAACGCTATCTATAATGCGATAGGCGTGCGTTTCTACGAGCTACCCATTACACCTGAGAAGATCCTCAAAGCATTGAAAGAGAAGGAGAAGAGGTGAAAGAAATGGTTGAGTTCAAGGTTAAAGCAGCCCACTATATAAACAAGATAAACACTCATATCATACCAGTAAAATTCGAATACTATGAGCCAAAGACCATAGAGGAAGCAGTAGAACTCCTAGCAAAGTATAAGGGAGAAGCAA
>JALUDQ010000244.1 GCA_027043985.1 Desulfurococcales archaeon | reverse complement strand
CCCCAGCATATTCTACTACCTTGGGGCTAAAGATCCATGCACCATAAGATGAAGCGGCTATCTTGTCTAGTGCTGCTGGATACTTTAAGTAGAACTTAACAGTATAGTTGTCTACCACCTCGATATGGTCGACTGGATCCCATATGAAGGCGGCTCCCTGACCCAATGCAATAGTTCTCTCAATACTCTCCTTTACCGCTTCAGCTGTAACGGGTGTACCATCATGGAATACAGCATTCTTTCTAAGATGGAATGTCCAGACTGTACCATTATTACTGCTCTCCCATGAAACCGCTAGCCCTGGTATGAACTTGTCTTGGAGTGGATCATACCATACTAGCGGCTCGTAGACCAGGGTCATCCATAGGATTGAGTTGGAGAACTCTGTGCTGGGGTCAGCGCTAGTCATTTCCGATAATGATGCGTAGATTACTAGAGTCTTCTTTCCGGGAGCTGTCGTGGTTGGAGAGGGACTACTAGTTGTTGTCTGAGTGGTTGTTGGGCTTGGCGATGAGGTAGTTGTTGGAGAGGGTGATGTTGTGGTTGTAGTGGTTGGTGCTGGCTTCTGTGTTGCATAGTATGCTCCGATGGCCACTATTATTATGATAATAATTACGGCTATTACGATTCCAGCTGTTTTAGAAAGACCTTTTACAGATGTTCTTCTCACACTATGCACCTTGTATAGATTTTATGGAATTATTCTATCCCACTATTACTTTTGGAAAGACCTTAATAGTATTTATATTTTGTTTTAATAGGTTTATACAAGTGTTCACCTATGTTTCTCCCACTCCCTTACCTTATGTTCTGGAGGATTGTATAGGAAGGCTTTGCTATGCCTTAATTCTATGCTCGCTAATGTTTCAGCCACCTTGAATGTAGTTAGTGTTGGATCTATTACTGGTACTCCTAGTTCTTCTTCGAGGTCTTTTGTTAAGCCTATGAATCCACCGCATCCTAAGACTATTACTTCTGCACCATGTTCTTCTATTGCTTTCCGGGCTTCAGCTAATACCTGCTTCTTCAGTAACTCCAAGTCCTCTCTCATCTCAAGTACGCCCAACTCTATACCACCTGTATAGGCTACACGATCCAATACGCCGAGTTCCAAGGCCTTTTTATGGTAGAGTGCGCGAGCATTCCTACCAGTAGATATTATCGCTATCCTATGCCCCAGCAATAAGGCTGTAATGATACTGGTTTCACCTATACCGAGTACAAGGATTTTTACTCTCTCACGAGCAGCGTGGAGACCCGGATCATCAAAGCAGTTGATAACCACTGCGTCGAAGCCTTCTTTCTCAGCTCTTACAACTTCTTCTACTACGTGGTGAGCTACTAGGTCACGATCATACTCGCTCTCAATACTCTCCGGCCCCTCCCTTAGGCTCCGAACAACTATGCTTGTCTCAGGGGAAGCATGTTTTTCGAGAAAACTTTGTGTGAGTTCATCCCACTTATTGGTTGCCACAGGATTTATAACTAGTATTCTGGGCAAAACCTAAACACCCTTGCGAATTAGTGTTAGACTGGCTAAAATTCTTTTCACCCGATATGAGATAGTTTTATATCGTGTTTGGAGGATACACTATATACTGTGGTAACAATGTTCTCCCTCTCAACGAGGAAAGATATAGAAGACCTAATTCTCGGAGCAACTATTCTCGGAACAGGTGGAGGAGGAGACCCGAAGGAAGGTGTAAAGCTCCTCGAAGAAGCATTGAAAATGGCTGGAAAAATAGATGTAGTAAAACTAGACGAGCTACCCAAAGATTCTATTGTAGTGGTCCCCTATTTTGTTGGAACTATAGCTCCAACAGCAAAAACCAAGAAGCCAGTGAGAATCGATGAGCCTATAAGAAAGGCTTTCGAGGAAATGCAAGACTACTTGGGCAAAGAGATACGCGGTGTTGTTGCCTCAGAGATAGGTGGGTTGAATACTGCTGTAGCACTATATGTTGGAGCAAAACTAGGATTACCAGCTGTTGACGGAGACCTTCTGGGTCGTGCTGCACCAG
>JALUDQ010000243.1 GCA_027043985.1 Desulfurococcales archaeon | reverse complement strand
TACTTCTCTGAGAACCTACTAGGACTACGGGTACGGGGAGGTTTCTGAGAGCAAAAGATAATGCAGCAGCAGTATAGTGTAATGTGTCTGTTCCATGAGTTAATATTACTCCATCATAACCCTTCTCGATGAACCCGCGGGTTTTTTCTACTATTTGTTCCCAGTGTTTTGGCTCGAGGTTCTCGCTGAATATATTGAATATTATACTGGTATCTATATCTGCTATATCGAATACTTCTGGTACGAGAGCTGCTAGGTCGCGACTCGTTAATGCGGGTTTTACTGCCCCGGTTTCATAGTCTACTCTACTAGCTATCGTGCCCCCAGTACTAGCAATTATAACGTGTGGATAGTTTTCTCTCCTACGTGTTTCTGGTGGTATGGGCGGGCTTGGTTTTACTAGTTTGCCTATCTTTTCTATTCTAGTATTATCGGTAACTCTTATGCCTATATTGTAGCCGTTATCTAACTTTACGACTATTATAGGTCTGGGATAGAGTTTTTCTCGAGGCATGAGTATTCCTTCGAAAACTCTATCTCCTCTTATGATTCTTATCCTATCACCTACACTTACGCCAGCTTCTTCTAGAATTCTTCTCGCTTCCCCTACATAGCCTGGTAAGGGGTCATCCAATACTATTACACCTAGAATTCAAGGTATGGTTGATATAGCTTCTAGTCTACAATGAGTGGGCATGGTTTATAAGCTATAATATGGGCTTAAACAAGATTTACGATTTACTTTATTGAAAATAGTTTGCCTAAAGATTAAAGCATTGGAGAAAGACTTAGCGGCGGCGTCTCATTGGTTGTTCTTGTAGTCTCTGGAGATATCTTAGGTATTCTTTACGGTTTCTAATACGTGGTGCTAGGTTCTTCTTGGGTTTAGGCGGGATTTTTGGTGTCTGGCTTCTAACTTTTCCAGCCTTTGTTAACGAGCCGTGGGAGGGCATGTTCTCTTACACCTAGATCTTTGATACTATCTTATCCTATACTCTTTCAGAGCATGTTTGGGGTTATAAGTATTCTTATAATCCTTATATATTACTAGTTCCTAGGTTGTCTAGAGGAACTGATACAGTTTAGGTGTCTAGGATATGAAAGCATATATTATAGAGCACCTTATTGGTGCTCTCGCAGTCGACGAGAATGGTGATGTAATAGCGTTTAAGAGAGCCCCCGAGAAACTCGATGACGCGGTAGAAGAGGTATTAAAGTTAGAGCAGGGTGAAATACCCTCATCTTTATACCAGTTAGCGGAAGAGTTGAAGGAGAAGGGTGTAGAGAAAGTAGTTGTTGAAGACGAGAATGTAGCTAAGTTCTTCAACTCAAAGGGTATAGATGTAGAGCTCTCTCCGGGGAACCAAGTAGCTGTTATGGTTAGAGAGAAACTACCAGAGCTAGCAGTAAAGTTGGAGGTCTTTAAGGCTGTTGAGGAATATAATGAGTTTGTTCGTACAGCTGGAATAGAGATTACTCGTAGGAAGCTAAGGAGAGCCGCTGAGAAAAGAGACCAGTTGGCAATCCAGGCTATTAGAGCTATAGACGATATAGATAAGACAACCAACTTGTTTGCGGCGAGACTTAGAGAATGGTATAGCCTCCACTTCCCAGAACTAGACGAGCTCGTAAAAGAGCATGAAGACTATGTTAGACTCGTAGCGGAACTCGGCCACCGAGATAATATGACTGTTGAAAACGTTAAGAAACTAGGCTTTAGTGAAGCAAAAGCTAGGAGAATAGAAGAAGCGGCTAAGAAGAGTATTGGAGCAGATCTCTCAGACTTTGATATAAAGCCTATCCAGACATTAGCCAACATTACATTAGAATTGTATAGGCTTAGAGGAGAACTCACAAGCTACATAGAAGCAGTTATGAAAGAAGTAGCACCAAACATTACGGCACTCGTGGGACCCCTACTAGGAGCCAGACTACTAAGTCTTGCCGGAGGACTAGAACAACTAGCACGCCTACCAGCAAGCACTATTCAGGTCTTGGGGGCAGAGAAAGCCTTGTTTAGAGCACT
>JALUDQ010000242.1 GCA_027043985.1 Desulfurococcales archaeon | reverse complement strand
TCGGCACTCCCCTTACCTATCTTATAGTCTATTATAACGTGTTCCTCCGGGTTAAGATACCTCATATTGCGTTTAATCCAGTCCTTAGCGGCACTTATCGTTAGGGTTCCAACGGGTATTGTTTCAATTCCATCTTCTACTCTAACCTCAGTTGTAGCTCTCCCAGCAACAATAATGTATATGGGCTGAAGTACCTCTCCTCCACCAAATCGTGGGTTTGCTTGTCCTCCGACAAGGAGCACCTTGTCTAGATTATGGTGGAGGATCGTACCATATTTTTCAAGATAGTATTTGCTCAATGCCCTACTAGCTGCTTCAGCAACAGAGTCAGCAATATAGTCTGGGTGTCCCAGTCCCTTTCTTTCTACTAGTTCTACGTTTAATGAGTCTACTGGTTGCCAGTTTACTACTTCTACTACTATGTTTCTCTTCATTTCTATATCTCCCGCATAGCCCCTTGTTTTTGAAAAGCTATAACTCTTTCGTACAGTAGATATAATCAGGTGATTACTCCGGGGAATATTTTGAAAATAAATTCACAAATATGTATTAATTATCCCGCATATGGCTTAGAATAAGTATAGCGAAGACTAATGGGGAGACTAACTAATACTTTGCGGTGTTCTAGTCTACTTGTTTTCAGCTATATATGTCTTTGAGCTTAGCTTGATGGTAGTCTAGGCTTACGAATAAGATATTACTACCCCTTATGAGTGCCGTACCATAGTTTGCTATGGGCTCCTCGGTTCCCTCCTTTACCTCAACACATTCTTCAAGAATAAGGTTCATGGTGTTATCGCTTAGCTTTAGCTTACCAATGTATTCTGTTCCATCCTTCAACTTTACTAGTACGACGCGGTTTACAGCACTTCTCAAGTATTTTAACGGGCTTTCAAGTCTTGTTTGACTAGCAGTCATGTATACACCCTCTCCCCTACAACCATTGCTATGTTATTATATTAGCTTATCATTGTTGTTAGGGGTACGAGCTAGTATATAAGCATTGGGGCAC
This sequence comes from Desulfurococcales archaeon, assembly GCA_027043985.1. Classification (GTDB taxonomy): domain Archaea; phylum Thermoproteota; class Thermoprotei_A; order Sulfolobales; family WANQ01; genus JALWGO01. The sequence continues at coordinate 1,019 of JALUDQ010000242.1, read as the reverse complement.
CAAAACTAAGCGGTAAGCATATATATGCAATCCTTTACCTCAAATCCCTCCTCTATACCTGGTCTGCATCCCTTGTGTTTTAATAGTGTGTAGACTATGATACCCTTCCCTAAAAGGTTGAGAAGGCTTTCTAGACCTTTCTCTACTCCTACAATGTCTAGTACTGTGAATGCGAATATCTTGGTGAAAACGTGTTTTCTTAGAGGGGGTCTTCTTATATCGCCTAAGACTATGTCTACTCGTGCATCAGTATAGGTTTTCTTCTCCAGGCATTTCTCTATCATACCCTTACTAAGGTCTAAGCCTACATAGTGGTTGAAAGAGCTTTTCTCACCGATGAGGTACTCGTATAGTAGGCATGTCCCGCAACCTGCATCTAGTATTCTATCGTTTTCCTCTAATCTTATCTTAGACAAGGCTACACGGTATTTAGCAAATTGTTCCTCATAATATAATTGATCGTAGCTATCAGCTGTTACATCATAGGGGTTAGACTCTGACATTCCATCACCGTTTCTTAAAGAATTCGAGAAGGTTTGCTCCACTCTTTTTCTCGCTCTTAGTCTTCTTCTCTTCTTCGAGGATGCGTCTAAGTTGCTTGAGGTTTAACTGCTTGTACTCTAGTCCAAGTCTCTCCAAGTACTCTAATGCGCTCTTAGTAATACTTGGTGCTACTAGTATTCCCCTAACATCTCTTCTCCCAAGACTCTTCTTTACTGCTATAACATAGCGGTGCAACTGGTTTACGGCTTCCTTCGTAGCCGTTACTCTCTTCAACTCAATTACTACAATTCGGTTGTTCGAGTCTATACCGTATAGGTCTACGAAGCCTGGTTCAACTGGCTTCTCAATACTGGTTATCTTCAATTCCTCTCCAATAATACTTGGATTACGTGCTATGAGATCCCTTATCTCATGCTCACTCACATACTCTACGAACTCAGCTTTATCACTCATATCGGCTACGACTACCAATGAGACATCACTAGCCCTAACAGTCACTATCTCTCTCGGACGAC
>JALUDQ010000241.1 GCA_027043985.1 Desulfurococcales archaeon | reverse complement strand
TAGTTATATGGACGTCGGAGCCGTGGGAGCTCGTGGGTTGCGAGGATCCAAGAGTGGTAAGATATAACGGGAAATATCATGTCCTCTATACTGCTCGCGCTATAACTGATATGGATGGAAACTATAAACCTCTCCAAGGTTATGCGGTATTAGATGGAGACTACAAGGTCTTATCGAAGAAATATTTCCGCATAATCCATGGGGGCATGGAGTTTGTCCCAGAGGCATGGAAGGATAGCGCCTTCCTAGAATTCAAGGGTAAATATGCCTCAATGCTCACTCGGCCGTCAATACTATTGAATATAGGATCCTATAGGATCGGCCCAATAGAGGTGATATGGTGGGGTGTAGCGGATATAGAAAACGCTACAATGGAGCTAGAAACGCTTAGACCAGTAGTCCCTCTCGAGAAATGGGAGCTCAAAATGGGTCTATCAACTAATGCCTTAAAGATAGGCTCAAACGAGTACCTCGTGGGATGGCATAGCGTTACAGAAGACTTCATCTATCGTAACGGTCTGGCAGTATTCGATAATGACGGCAATCTCCTAGGCATAACGAACTATCTCCTAGAACCAAACGGACTAATAGAAGCCTACGGTGATAGGCCTGGAGTAATATTCGGTAACGGCTTAATACAATACAAAGAGTACATTTACTGGATAGGAGGAATAAGCGACTACGCTATAGGAATCTTTAGGGCAAGACTAGACAAGATACTAGAGAACATGAAGTGGCTGAAAGGCTAGAACGCCAAGGATACTATACTTTTACTCTATTCCCATGAATTTTCCTTTTATTATCTCATAGTATGATCCAGAAGATCTCGTATAGTATCCATCCGGTTACAACGCTAATAGTGTTGAAGGGGAGGCTTATCTTTATGAAGTCCTTGAAGCCCACCTTGTATCCCTTACGCTCAAGTATTCTCACTGCAGTCACATTGGCTGATGCTCCAATATAGGTTAGGTTTCCACCGAGTGTTAGTCCTAGTAGGAGGGCCCAGGCGATAGTTATGGGTTCTACTCCAAGGTTATGGGAGATTATTGCTACTACTGGTAACATTGTAGCGGTATAGGGGACATTGTCTATTACAGCTGATATTATAACCGATATCCATACAAGGAGACTCGTTATACTGAAAAGATCCTTTGAGCCCACCGATAATATCCAGTTAGCAACCATTCCAGCTAAACCATGTTTAGCGAAAGCCCCCGATAACGTGAAGACACCAGCTAGGAATAATAGTAGCTTCCACTCAAATCCGTCTATCAACGCCTTTTTTACCGAAGCAGTATCACGATGTATAAGCCTCGTAACTATTAGTCCTCCTGCCCCAACAGCTGCTGCTAGTGATAACGGTATTCCTAAGACATGTCTCAAGCTAAGCAATACTATCTTTACGCTAAGAAACAATACCGCCTCTAATAAGAACGCTCTATCATAGTCAAATTCCTCTGGCACCATTTCTACTTCTACCCTAGTATACCTTCTAACTTCTCTAACAACAATGAACGCTAATACGAGGCAAGCTATAATCATGGGTATGAGTGTTAGGAAAAACATTGAAGGCCTCCAACCATACCATATGAAATCAGTGAAGGCTAGGTTAAAGTAGCCAGCTGTGAGGATAGCTGGTGGATCACCTATCATTGTAGCTGAACCAGACATATTGGAGGCTAGGGCAACGCCTATTAGTACTGGTATAGGGTTCAACCCCATCCTCAACGCTAATCTAAGGGTAATGGGGGCGAAAAGTAGGACAACTGTAACGTTTTCTAAAGCAATACTAACAATACCGGCCATAAGGCTTAAACCAAACACGAGCTTCCATGGAGTATCAAGTTTTTTCTCAAGAAACCTTGCGACAAGCTCCATGAGACCGGATTCTTCTAGGAAAATAGTCAATATACTCATACCGAGGATTAAGCCGAGAACATCCCAGTCAATATAGCCAACAGCTTCTATAGGGCTAACAGCACCAGAAACGAGTAGTATTAATAGTACTCCAAGGCTAACCCAGTGACGCTCAA
>JALUDQ010000240.1 GCA_027043985.1 Desulfurococcales archaeon | reverse complement strand
GAAGATAAGGGTTATTGGAAAAGACCTAGAATGCTATGCTAACACTTGTAGCCCTCCTGTAAGAGTAGATGATGTAACATTAGCTGGAAGATAACCCTCTCCGTGAGCGTGAGTAGGCTAGCTATTTTAAACCCTCCATAACGTTAACTCTTTCTATACTAACACAATATTTCCGGTAAACAAAAATATCCTCACCCATCATAATCTTAGGATAGTTAGTGGAAGCCTTGACACCCAAAAAGAAAGAAATAACGCTGAAGGACGTAGAAGTAGTTATACCGACGTTAAACGAGGAAGAGGCTATCGGGAGAGTATTAGATGAGGTATTTAGTGTTGGGGTAAAGCCCGAGCAAGTAATGGTTGTCGACGGCCATAGCACTGATCGAACCAGAGATATAGCTCGGGAAAAAGGTGTACGAGTACTATTACAGGAGGGTAAAGGTAAAGCAGACGCTATAAAGACGGCTATAAAGCATGCTACGAGACCATACATGCTAGTAATGGATGGAGACTATACATACCCTGCAACAGAAATACCGCGATTCGTAGAGAAAGCCAATGAGGGCTTCGATGAGGTCATAGGAGCCCGGCTTTACGGGCGAGAAAACATACCCTTACTTCACCGTTTCGGTAACTGGATTATTACTAGGATTTTCAACTTATTCTTTGGGACAAAGCTTAGAGACGTTTTATCCGGCATGTATCTAGTAAAACTAAGCCTTGTGAGAGGCCTACCAATAGAGTCTAGAGGCTTTAGTATAGAAGTTGATATTGCTGCCAAGGTGGCATCAATAACTGGTAAGATAACTGAGATACCAATATATTATAGGAGGAGGATTGGTAAGAAAAAGCTCAAGATGATCCATGGAATACTAATAGTTAAGGATATAGTGAAGCTTGCCTGGAGGTATAATCCAGCCTTCATAATACTCGTATTGGGAGCACTATTATTCATACCCGGCTTAACCATTAACCTATGGGTTCTCATGAGACTACTATTCTATGGTGTAAAACACTATGTATGGGCTATTATAGGAACCCTTATCCTCTCATCAGGTGTACTAACACTAGCCTTAGCCGTTATAACAATATATTTGAAGAGATTCGAGTATAGGATAACGCATCACGTATTAGAGATTAGACGTGAATTAAATGAAGTATTAGAAATGCTTGGTGAAAAGGAAGGAGAAAAATAATGGTTAGAATGAGAACTTGTGAGATAGGCGTATCAGTTGTTACAACCACGTGGTGTGAAAGAGAGAATATAGGAGTATTATTGGATCGTATCCACCGCGTTCTACGTGGAATAGACTATGAGGTAATAGTGGTAGACGATGGCAGCCCTGATGGAACGGCTGAGGAGGCATTAAAGCATGGAGGTAAGGTGATAGTTAATGAGAAGCGCTTAGGTCAAACACTAAGTCTTGCTAGAGGCATATTTGAGGCTAAGGGGGACTGTATTGTAACAATAGACTCTGATCTCGAGAACCCACCTGAACTCATACCGAGACTATTATCTATGCTTGAATCCTATGACTTCGTTGTAGCCTCTCGTACAAGAATACCGAGGATAAGTGAGAAGATAGCATCCATAATGTTTAAGAGGAGACTCGGGGTTAGGGATACTTATTCTAATTTTAAGGCGTTTAGGGGAGAATATAGTGGAGTAGTAGCGAGGACTGGTTGCGGTGAGACTTTTGGAGCAGAATTCACATTAAATGCTGTAAGACATGGGCTGAGGATTGGAGAACTCTTATATGATCCTCCACCACGTAGGAGTAGGCCGAGGATAGGCGGGGTTTTAAAGGCTAATCTTAGGATAATGGCCGCTAATATGAGGTTGCTAAAGTGTCTTTTAAAGGGATAATCCTTAAAGACTATTCCTAGAAAACATTTTCAATGGGAAGTATTGTTGGAGGGTTTCTACGAGTACTATAATCCTACGAGAATAATATTTAGCCGAGAGGGTTTAAGGGAGCTAGGCAAGTATATTGTTAAGCATGTTGGAGGTAATTTAGCTTTAGTATTATTGGATAAGAAGACGTTTCTCGGATGTAAGGGGCT
>JALUDQ010000239.1 GCA_027043985.1 Desulfurococcales archaeon | reverse complement strand
GTAATAGTTCACGCTGGCGCAATAATAGCTAAGATAAGCGAACAAGAATATAAGGAGATAAAAGAGGCTTTTGACGAACTAGCAAGAGCATTACAGGAAATAGAAGCATAGATCATCTAAGGTGTCTTAGCCTATGATTACAGATAAGATTACATTAGCCCACGGTGCAGGCGGTTACGAAACATCCAAGATAATAGAGGAATTGATCGCCAAGGTGTTTAGAAAAAAGAAGGTACGGGATGGAATAGGGTTGGAGGAACTAGATGACGCCGCCACCATACCCATAGACAAAGATAAGAGTATCGCCATTACCGTGGACTCGTATACGGTTAAACCATTATTCTTTCCCGGAGGAAATATTGGAAAACTCGCAGCAACAGGAACCATAAACGATTTAGCCGTAATAGGAGCCGAGCCCATAGCATTTATGGATTCCATTATCGTAGAAGAAGGATTCCCCGTAGACGATTTAAGAAAGATAATAGAGTCTTATGAGAAAGTTTTGAGAGAATACGATATAGCACTAATAGGCGGAGACTTCAAAGTAATGCCCAAGAACCAAGTAGACGGCATAGTTATCTCTAGTACTGGTATAGGATTACTTGAGGGCAACCCGCTATTAGACAGTAATGCAGAGCCAGGAAACCACATAGTAGTAACCGGACCCGTAGGGGATCATGGAGCAGCTATTATTGCAGCGCAACTTGGGATAAATGATATTGAGGTAAAAAGTGATTGCAGACCTATATTGCCTGCAATAAGAACGGCAAAAAGAGTTGGAGGTTTAAGAGTAGCTAAGGATCCAACAAGAGGGGGTTTATCTATGGCGTTGAACGAGATAGCCGCTAAATCTAATGTAAACATTATTGTATACGAGGAAAAAATTCCGATAAGAGAAGAGACTAGAGCATTAGCAGAAATGACGGGCATAGATGCTTACTCACTTGCATCAGAAGGCCAAGCAATAATAATAGTAGATGAAGAATACAGTGATGAGCTAGTTAGAACACTTAGAGCCAACGGGTTCCCTGAAGCCGAGATTATAGGAAGAGTAGCCGAGAAGTCTCGTGAACCAAGAGTATTTCTGAAAACAGTTGTTGGTGGCACAAGATTATTGGAGGTTCCACGCGGTGAACTTGTCCCAAGAATATGTTAAGCGTAGGAAGAAGCTTTTAGAAATATTAAGCAAGTACCGTGATCCAGAGCTTGCCAAGAAGATAGTGGAAAAAATACATAGAATAGCTGAGAGAATCAATGAGGAGAGAATATTAATTATGAGCTTCTGTGGAACCCATGAACACACCGTAACATATTATGGTATAAGGAGTTTGATGCCAAGTAAAATAGACCTCGTAGCTGGACCCGGATGCCCCGTTTGTGTTACACCCGCTAGAATAATTGATACCGCAATAAAATTGGCTCTTGAAGAAGACGTAATCATACTAACCTATGGGGATATGTATAAGGTTCCAGGCTCCAAGCTAAGTCTTGCCCAAGCAAAGGGTTTAGGAGCAAGAGTAGAGGTAGTGTATGGGTTTAATGACGCTGTAAAGAAGGCTAGGGAAAGAGCTAGAGAAGACCATGTTTTCGTTGGGGTAGGCTTTGAAACTACAATGCCGACAGTAGCATCATATATTTACTCTAATCGAATGCCAGGTAACTTATATGTATTACCCGCCTATAGGCTGACGCCCCCTATAACTAAGTATATGTTAAAGTTAAAGGAGATATCAATTAATGGAATTATACTTCCAGGACACGTGTCAACAATTATAGGAGTAGAGTCATGGCTCTTCTTGGAGGGTATTGTACCCTCGGTTATAGCTGGCTTCGAGCCCGTAGATGTTCTCATGGCTATACTTATGATACTCCGCCAAATAGCGAGAGGTGAGGCGAGAGTTGAGAATGAGTACCGTAGGGTAGTAAGGTTTAAGGGTAATGAGAAGGCGAGAAAGATTATCAATGAGGTATTCGATATAGTTGATGCTGACTGGAGGGGTATAGGAGTAGTACCCGAAAGCGGGGCAGTATTTAAGGAAAAATACTCGGAGTATAATGCGTTAGAGAGATATGACGTCAAGGTAGATAAGGCTGTAGATATACGGCCGGGATGCCGTTGTACCGATGTAGTCCTCGGTCTAGCAAAGCCCACTGATTGCCCACTATTCCTAAAAGCATGTACGCCTGAGCGACCATATGGGCCATGTATGGTTTCGAGTGAGGGAACTTGTCATATATGGGCGAAATATGGAGGATACATAGTTAGCGGAAAAGAAGGATGAAAAATTGAGAAAGTCTTCTTCAGCCCTGCTGTTCTACTCAACCAAGCAGACCAAGTATAGTGTAAACGCACTAGTAGCAGCGCTAGAGAAAGATGATCTATCACCAATAGATGTATATGTAGTTGATTCCCCATTCAAAACACCGTTGCTAGAAACTATTTCAATGCTCAAGAGACTTTACCGTAGAGTCCTAGTGGGTATAACTGTCCTATCTACACAGCTACCTCACGTAGAGAGCCTCATTGGACTCCTTAAACGTTACCATAGAGATGTAGTCCTAATTGGGGGTGGACCTCATCCAACAGGAGACCCCGTTGGAAGCCTACTTAAGTTAGGATTCAATTATATAGCTTATGGGGAAGCCGAGGAAACTATACGGGAACTCGTAGAAGCAGTAGAAAACAATAAACCATTGGAAGACGCCTGCGGTATCGCATACTATGATGAGCACATAGATAAGGTGGTAGTAAATAGGAGGGTAAGGAGAGTAAACTTAGATGAGTACCCGCCGTTCCCCTATTGGCGAAATAGGTTTAATCCAATTGAGATAATGCGAGGTTGTCCTTGGGCTTGTAAATATTGTCAAGTATCTTTTATGTTTAAGGCTAAACCCATTTACCGGTCAATCGACTCCGTCCTCTATTACTCGAATATATTATTGAAACAAGGTATGCGTGATTTAAGATTCATAGCCCCCAACTCTTTTGCATACCTAAGTAAGGATGGCCGCAAACCGGATGCTAGCCTACTTGAAGAGTTCCTCTCATCACTCTACGAGCTAACGAGAAAATATGACGGCCGGATATTCTTCGGGACCTTTCCAAGTGAGGTTAGACCAGATTCTGTTGACTACGAATTGGCTAGAATGGTTAAAAGATACGTTTCAAATAAGTCAATCATTATTGGAGCACAAAGCGGCAGTGATAGACTGCTTAAAATAATTAATAGAGGACACAGTGTTGACGATATAATTAATGCTACAGAAGCATTAACGAAAGCCGGGTTCAGAGTAGACGTTGACTTCATATTTGGGTTACCAGGTGAGACTAGAGAGGACTTAGAGGAAACGATTAAGGTAATAGAAAAGCTCGCTGCCATGGGTGCTAGAATACACGCACATACTTTCATGCCGTTACCGGGTACACCTTTTGCTGAAGCGCCTCCTGGGAGAATAAATCCATGGCTGAGAAGGAGGCTTTTCAAGCTTCTCGGTAAGGGATTGGTATATGGTGATTGGCTTCAACAAGAGAGAGAAGCTGAGATGATACATCGTTATAGGGTTATGGGTGTTATTTTTACTGGTAAAAAGCTAGTTAATAGAATTAGGATACGTTATTGTTAGAATTCTACGATAACTATATTTGTTCTATAGAGTAGAGAGTAATACTGAGGATACAGGTGATTAAATAGTGCCCTATAGGTCTGAGATATCGTTTCTAGGAAAATTCACGTGGGATGCTATAAGGGATCCAGTGTACGATTACATAGACTATAATAAGGAGATAGAAGTAAAAATAATTGATTCAGAGCCTCTTCAAAGGCTTCGAAGAATAAAACAATTGCAACTGTCTTATCTCGTCTACCCTGGTGCAGAGCATTCACGATTCCAGCACAGCTTGGGTGTAATGCATCTCGCCGGAATCTTCTCAACACATATAGTATCGCTCGTCTTAAAATACCATGAAAAAGCCTTAGAGGACTATGAGCCCGATACTCTTGTAGAAGCTGTTAGAATTGCAGGTCTATTGCACGACGTAGGACATGGACCTTTTAGCCATGCTTTTGAGGAGACTATTCTATCAAGTAATGAGCTTAAGGCAAAAGGCTTAAGTGACCATGAGAGGCTTGGATTACTACTGGTAGAATATACTAGTATATCGAAGACTTTGAAGAAGGCTGAAGAATACGGATTACCGCACCTATATGATGTTGTTAAAAAGATATTGGATATGAGGGAACCCCAAGAACCTATACTTAGACTTGTACGCAAAATCGTAAAGGCATGGATTTATCCCGCTGATATAATGGACTTCCTACTACGCGACAGCTATTATACTGGTACACGCGAATATGGTTCAATAGATTATCAGAGACTAATTAGGAATAGCTATCCCGTAGGAAGTAGTGGATCAATTGAAAATATCGCGTTAGACTCAAAATCTCTCGGTGCTCTCAGAAGTTATCTTAACAATCGTACACAAATGTATGAAAATGTCTACTTCCACCCGGTTTCACGAGCATTTAACAAGCTCTTGGGAATAGTGCTTCGAGGAGCAGACGAGTACATCGGGTTAACCGAAGCAGTTGAAAAACTCGGAGAAGGGGATCCCCAAGCCTATATAAGATTAACAGACGAGTACGTTGTGTCAAAACTAGTAGATTTAATAGATAAACCCGATATACCAGGCGAGCTTAAAGCGAATATTAGCAATCTCGTCTATAGGCGGAATCCATGGAAACGTATTGGAAGCGATCATAAAATCCCATTGATAGCAATGAGTGGAAGAATAGATCCAGCCATAATTGCTTTCCGATACATGAGCAAATGGGTTAAAGACCTAGAAGAACATGTTAAAGATAAAATAAAGGCAAAGTTTAACGGACGAGTTGAACCAGAAGACATATGGGTTGATAGCAACACATTACATCCAGCCCCATTATCTAGCCTTGTCGAACCACATTTATTCTATATAGCGTATGTTAGAGGAGGAGAACTCGTAGAGGCTAAGCCGTTCAATATCATATTCTTCATGGTAAATGAGGGCATAGTACCAAAGGTAATAGTTAGAGCATACGCTAAACGGGAGATCGTAAAGGATAAAGAGCTATATAGAGATCTAAGCACAGTAATTGATAATGCTATAGACGAGTTCTTCAATATATCTACGCTAGCTGGGGGAATAACTCTTTAACGCCATAATGGTTTTCTTGGCGTATTCTAATGCTAGCCTACGCCACAAGTTTGGACCATTCTTTAATAGAACCTCCGGAATCTTTTCCTTGGAGGCTTTAGCCTTCCCCAGCGGAGTAGTTACTACTCCTTTCTCAGTGTTACGTAGTAGGCCGTAGAATACTAGTCTAGCTATATCAACCTCAAGCAAGGGGCTCATAACACCGATATTGTTTATTGGTATCCAGTCTCTATAATCTATCCTGGTATATCCTTCAACGTTTAACACGAACACTAGGTTTGATAAATCAATTATCGTTACGGGTTCAACGTTAGCTATTATTCCTAGAATCTTCTTAAGCCTAGGATACACTGGGAGCCGCCTCACACTACCCGTAATGCTTTATATTAAGTAGGCTATATCTACACGGCTCCAGAGTAATATTCTCCAAGAACAGTAATATTTCGAGAATACCCCGTACTACATATAGGGAGGAGAACATTATCTTGTATACTGAGGGCACTATTAGAGAGAGAATAAGAAAGATATTAATGGAGACTAGAGAACCCCTGGATGCCTACACTATAGCACTAGAAGTAGGATTAGACCCCAATACTAGTGAAAAAGAGGTTTACGAGCATTTAATACACATTGCAAAGACTATTAGGAGGCAGAGTAAGGGTAAGCTCTTACTCTATATGATTCCTCCACAGTGCCGTAATTGTGGTTATGTCTTCAAAGACTTACGCAAACCCCGTAAGCCAAGCCGCTGTCCTCGATGCAAGAGCCAGCGTATCACGCCTCCATTATTTAAGATTATGGAGGTTTAGCTTGGTTTAACAGTCTTAGAACCTCTTTTCTAAATAGTTCATCGTTTTCGTATAGTTTAGTGTATATCTTGCCTAGAATACCATTTGAGAAAACGATCTTATCCTCCACCATAAATACCGTGAGCCTTACAGTTCTAACACCATTGTTTACAACATTGTAATTACCTCTCAAAACCTCCTTACCTAGGACTCTATCAAGAAGCATTGCAGAGGCTGTGAGCTCACCTACAATTTTCTCGTAACGATCCAGTTTACCTCTCATCAAGGGAGAAAATCTTACTGGGACTATTAGATTAGACACATTATACCAGTACATACGTTTAAACATTTTCAAACTATCACTCTTCAAGTCACGATAAACGTCAATAATGTAGCTAACAATACCCTCACAGCTCTCATTAACATCAAGTACAATGTCCTCTGATTCCCTATTTTCAGTAACATAGTTTGCTATAACCTTGCAGGGATAGACGAGTAATGAGACATTTATAGGCACAACTTTTCGTATAAAATACGAGTCAATACAGATCCTTCGGGTCTTGCCCCGAGCTTCAACAATGCACTCGGTATATGGCAGAATAATACTTCTTTTAACCTCCATAATTATTTCGACCAGTAGAGTGTCCGTTTTCCACAAAATTAAATTTATTAACACCTTCCTGTATATGACTATAAAAGGGTTAACAGTATGACTAGGAAGGGTTTATCCAAAACAGCTGGAATCGTAATAGCTGTAATTATCATAATAATTATAGCAATAGCAGCATACTATGCTACCCAGAAGCCTGCTCCAACTACAACAACACCAACAACTAGTAGTCCATCACCTTCTCCCACAACTACTTCATCGCCAAGCCCAACAACCACTCAAACAACAACCACAAGCCCAACAACACCAACAACTACGACAACCAGTCCCTCACCCTCACCAACAACAACTACAACAGCTAGTCCCACACCAACGACAACACCTAAGCCCGAGAAAGCATTCCACAAGAGAATGATCTATATTATAAACAATGACCCGGTACCAAGAATAAACATGTTACAATCAGGTACCGCTGATGCCGCTGCAATACCATTAGAGAACATACCAGACGTTGAAGGATATACCATGGGCAACTACAAGATTGTAGTAGAGAAAGGATTACTAGAGCCTTCAATCGTTTACGTGGTATTAAACTGTAACAAGGCCCCATTCAATAACACATTAGTGAGGCAAGCATTAGCCTATGCAGTACCATATGAGGTGATAATACAAACAGTTTATGAGGGCTATCTAAAACCATTACACGGAATCATACCATACGGATTCTTAGGATACACAACGTACAACATCATAAACTATACTGCTATACCATATGAGGAGAGACTAAATAAGGCCAAGGAATTATTACAAAAGGCTGGAATAGATCCAACCCAGTACACCTTTGAGATATGGTATAATGCTGGTAACACTCAGAGAGAGAAAATAGCAACACTACTATCAGAAAGCTGGGGTAGACTCGGATTCAAGACATCAACTAGATCACTAGAATGGCCAGTATACCTAAGCAAAGTCGAGAACGGAGAATTCGATGTATACATTATCGGATGGGCACCAGACTACTTA
>JALUDQ010000238.1 GCA_027043985.1 Desulfurococcales archaeon | reverse complement strand
AGCATATAGACCAGTAATAGAGAGAGCATATAATCTTAGAGCCGACCTAGGAATGGTGGCAAAAATACTTGCCACAGAGGGTATTGAGGCGTTAAAGAAGATTAAACCAGAGATAGGAGTCCCCATACGCCCAATGCTTGCTGAGAGATTAAACAATCCGGTAGAGATATTGAAGCAAGTTGGAGGGAAGGCTATAGTAGAATACAAGTACGATGGTGAGCGCGCTCAAATCCATAAGAGGGGTGATCAGATCTGGATATTCTCGCGTAGGCTAGAGAATATTACAAGACAGTACCCTGATGTTCAAGAATATGCTAGGAAATACATTAAGGCACATGAAGCTATAGTTGAAGGAGAAATCGTAGCCGTAGACCCCGAGACGGGAGAGCTTAGACCCTTCCAAGAACTCATGAGGAGGAAGAGGAAACACGATATACATATAGCTATGAAGGAGGTACCAGTACATGTCTACTTATTCGATGTATTATATGCTGATGGAGAAGACTATACTCAGAAAACACTACCAGAGCGGAGAAAGAAATTAGAGGAAATAATAGAACAATCAGACGAGTTCAGAATAGCTGAGTACATTATAACGGATGACCCCCAGGAGCTAGAGGAATTCTTCCTTAAAGCAATAGAGGATGGAGCAGAGGGAGTCATGGTTAAAGCAATTCATGGGAAAGCGATATACCAGGCAGGTGCACGTGGATGGCTTTGGATAAAGTATAAGAGAGACTATAAGAGCGAGATGATAGAACCAGTAGACCTCGTAGCAGTTGGAGCATTCTATGGGAGAGGTAGAAGAGGCGGGAAATACGGAACCCTACTCATGGCTGCCTATGATCCCAAAACCGATACATTCAAGACCGTGTGCAAGGTTGGAAGCGGCTTCACAGATGAGGATCTTGATAGAATGATGGAGATGTTTAAACCCTATGTAATACCGAATAAGCATCCAAGAGTAGACTCAGCTATGAAACCGGATGTGTGGTTCCAGCCAGCAATCGTAGCAGAAATTATTGGAGCAGAGCTAACCCTATCACCAGTACATACATGCTGTTATGGATGGGCTAAACCAGGTGCTGGTATATCAATAAGGTTTCCAAGGTTCATAAGGTGGAGACCCGATAAGGGCCCAGAAGACGTTACAACTACTGAAGAATTATTCGAGATGTATAAGAGACAGCTTAGGAAGATAACTGAAGAACAAGCTACTCCCTAAAAACTCTGAATTCCTCGCCAATGGCTTGGCCGGGTAGGTTTGGCTTGAACACTATTTTTACAACACCCTTCCTACCGTGAACACCAATTATTTTTCCATAATACTTGTTACCATATTTGTCAACGTAGAGAGCCTTCCACCCAATTAATTGTGCTGCTTGCTTATATGATTCTACTCCATGTATTCTCGCTAACACCTGGTTAGTGTACTGTGTATTCGTCCCCCTACGATACCCTATTATTAAGCCAGTATATTCCCGTGTAGCTTCTTGCTCTTTCTCAGCCATAAGCAACACCTTTACTACATTAATTAAAGATTCCGTTTAGCCAGATAATATGGTAAGGCTATTAACTCTTTCTCTCCTCCCAAAGCTTCTCTAGCTCTCGGCGTAGGTCTCTTTCCTCTATTTCACCTAATGGTTCTTTTTCTCTCCAAAGCCTAGCCTCATAAGCGTAAACTTTGACGTCCTCGTCGAGCCAGCAATCAGCTGGTAGTCCAGCCTTTATACATGTCTCAGCAAGAAATGTTTCTGAGTCCCAGCCATACTCTACTGGTACTTGTGGTAGCAGGGTTCCCTTGAAGAACCCTTTCTCAACTATTAGACCATGTCTACCCACAACTACTTTTTCGGGTAGTTTACGCCTATCATCTACATCAATTAGTACTGGTACTGATAGAACAGATACTTCAAAAGTCACTGTTGAAAGCTCACTTGCAGTCATTGGTGGGAAGCGCGGGTCTCCTACTGCTGCCTGTATAGCTGAGTCTATAACTGATTCGACTAGGCTCATAACTGGTTGGAGGTAACCGATGCATCCACGTAGACTTCGATGCTCATAGTCGTGGTATACTTCTATTGTTGTAAAACTCATACCTGGTCTTAATAGTTTC
>JALUDQ010000237.1 GCA_027043985.1 Desulfurococcales archaeon | reverse complement strand
GGTATGGTAGCTTATCTCATATTGGCAATAGTTCATTCTTTAATGAACTTCCAGGCAATGGTTTTAACAAAACTATACGGATATACAGCTACCTCCCTCCTAACCGTATATGGCATAATAACTATGATAGCCCTGGTCCTAGCATTATATTATCTTAAGGTGGTAGAACGTGGTTGAAAGCAAATACGTTCTACACGGATTAATAGCTGGAGCCATATCCGGAGTCATCGTGGGCATTATAACTTTTCTAAACATGCCATCAGTAGATGAGGTGTTGAAAATAGTTGAACGATACGGTGGAGCTGGTGGGTTAAGTGGGGAGATATTGCGGGGTTATTTGTCCATAGTGTTAATGTTGTCTCCTCTAATAGCCTTTGTATTCTCACTAGTATTAGGAGCCGTATTTGGAGCATTATATGATTATCTCGACAAGAAGATAAAGGTAAGCGTATTGTTAACGGCAGCATTAACTGGGGTTATCTTCTGGGCTGTTCTCGTGGTTCCCAATATGGTTTTGGGAGCCAGTAGCGGTAAGATTATAACTAATACCGTGTGGGCATTATCCTATACCGTAGTATTGCTAATACTAGCCTTGGTAAACAATCCTAGAACTCAGTAAAACCTTAGGTATAGGGAAATGAGGGATGCCGATAAGAAGAATCTATCAAGGCTACTGAAGAATATTAGATCGGGGTTCTACGCGTTAATTATACTAGAATTACTCGATAAATACGGCCCCCTCTACGGGTATAAGATAAAGGCGTTGATAGAGGAGGCAAGCAACGGGTTATTGAGGCCTAGTGAAAGCACTATTTACGAGTCCCTTAAGCAGTTAGAGAAAAATAAGTTGATAAAATCTTTCTGGGGTGAATCAGAGTATGGTCCTCCGAGAAAATATTATGAGTTGACGGGTGAGGGTAGGAGAATGTTACTGCTTCTTAGAGACGAGGTTAGAAAAATAATAGATTTAGTAAACAATATACAGTCCAGAAAGAGTGGTAGTAATGGCTAACCTATTATTCCTTGTAATCGGACTGATAATAGCCGTTGCTGGATTAGTACTAGCATTAGTTGCAAAGCGTTTACCAGTTAACCCCTTTATAGGGTTCCGTATAGGCTATACATATGCTTCTAGAAGAATATGGGTTAAATATAACCGTTTAGCTGGCATAAGCTTCGCTATAATAGGGTTAATCACAGTTATCCTATCATTAATAGCCGTACCAGTAACTCTTCTCGCCGCGATATTAGTAGTCCTAGTTTTAGCGAATACGGTAGTCTTGTCTTTTCTAGCGGCACGGGAAGCTGAGAGAGAGTTAGGTAAGGAAGCATTTAGAATAGAGAAGAAAGAGCCCGTCGAGAAAATATCTAGAATAGAACCAGTAAAGCCGACACCGCTTAGACTAGTCTTAATGATCTTACCGCCAATACTATCACTAATCCTCGTATCACTATATCTCCCCTTCTTGCCAAGCCAAGTACCCGTACACTTTAATGTAGCTGGCGAGCCCGATAGATGGGAGCCGCTACCAACTTTTACGTCTATTACGCTTCCAGTCCTAGTAGGATTCCAGTTTATAGCCATAGTATTCCTACTAGTGGAGTTGAAGGCTCCACTAGTATTCTATAAGCCCGGTGTACCTAAACAATTAGTAGTTCCAGTACTATATGATATAGGTATAGTTGTTTCTTGGCTGGTATTTCTAGCATTATTTGATATCCTATACTATGCAGTTAACAATCAACACTTCTTGCCGAACACATTATTAACACTAATAATACTGTTGATGATAGGGTTCATATTGTTTAGAGTATTTACCCTAGCATGGATGTGGAAGAAGAGGGCTAGGAAACTATATTTGACCGAAGAATAATTTCTCAATATTCTCCTTAGCTAATTTCTCAGCTGGAGCCTCCAATACTATTTTCCCGCCCACTAGTACATAACCTCTATCAGCTATTGATAAAGCCTTTTTAACGTTCTGCTCAACTAGGAGAACCGTTAACCCCATTTCTCTTATCTCTTCTATCTTGTTCATCAACGTTGTAGCGGCCTTAGGGGCGAGTCCTGCAGTAGGCTCGTCTAGTAATAAGAGCTTTGGCTTCGCCATCAATGCTCTAGCAACTGCTAGCATTTGTCTTTCACCACCGCTAAGTGATTTAGCTTTAGTATTCTTTCTCCTCGCTATTTCTGGGAAAAGCTCGAACACCTCTCTTATATCATCGTTTATTGACGGATCCCTTCCACGTAGATATGCTCCCATTTGAAGGTTTTCAAGAACTGTTAGGTTAGGGAATATATTGTTTAGCTGGGGTGCGTAGCCAATACCCATCTTTACTATGCGGTATGGTTTTTCTCCTCTAATACTCTTGCCTTGGAATCTTATGTCTCCTTCATGTATTGTAGCTATACCAAAGATACTATTGAGTAGTGTTGTCTTACCGGCTCCATTGGGTCCTAAGACTGCTACTATTTCTCCTTTCTCAACTTCTATGCTTACTCCATGTAATACCTCCATTTTACCGTATCCAGACTTTAGGTTAACTACTTCAAGGAGCGTCATGGCTCATCCACCTAGGTATGCTTCTATAACTTTTGGATCCTGTACTACTTCCTCGGGCTTGCCTTCAGATAACAACCTGCCGTTGTGTAGGACGTAGACGTAGTCTACGTAGTCCATAAGTACTTCGAGTCTATGCTCTATTATAAGGAAAGTCAAACCTTGTTCACTACGTAGTCTCAAGATATACTCGAATAATTCTTTTGCAGTAGTATACGCTACACCTGCGGCAGGCTCATCTAGTAACAATATTTTCGGCGAGGCTAGAAGTCCCCTAATAGTCTCAAGCATCTTTATGTGAGCTGCTGATAGCTCACTTATCTTTGATTTAATATATTTACCCATACCAAACCTTCTCAATAACTCTACAGCCTTCTTCGCTAAATCTATTTCCTGTTTCTCCCACCTCTTCTTAAACGGGGCATCTAGTACTCTCTCGCCAATCTGGTATGGCGGTGTTATTATAACGTTCTCTAAGACTGTTAATGAGGGGAATAGCCTCGGTATCTGGAACGTTCTAACTAGTCCCTTCAAGTATACTTCATTAGGGTTTAATCCATCTATTTGTTCATTATTAAACCATACTTCTCCACGTTCAGGCACGTAAAACCCAGTTATAACATTGAATAACGTTGTCTTACCACTACCATTAGGGCCTATTAGCCCTATGACTGAGCCCTCCTTAACCTTAATGCTAACTCCATCTAGTGCTCTTACACCACCAAAGTATTTTGCTACATCAACTGTCTCTAAGAGTTCGGGCACTTCTTTACCCCTCTTCTATTTTATTGGCTACTTCTAATGCTGGGGTCTTGATAGGTTTCTCAGGTATGAGTCCACCGGGTTTAAACAATAATACTAATACTATGAGTAAGCCCACGGTCATCCACCTTATGTAATCGGGTGTTATGTAGGCTGTTAAGCCAAGCGATGGTGTAATGAAGGTTAGGGCTCGGTCGACAAATGTTATAATTGCTGCCCCCGCTATAGCGCCCTTATTATTACCCATGCCCCCTAGGATAACCATAGCCCAGATATCAAAGGTTACACGTGGTATAAACATGTCCGGGTTAACTGAGCCCAAGTAGAATAGATATAGTGCACCTGCTACCCCCGCTATAGCCGAGCCTATAAACAGCACCGTCGCCTTAATCCTCGGAACATGCTTGCCTAGACAGAGTGCTGCAACCTCATCATCTTTTATTGCTCGGAGAACCCTACCGAAGGGAGAGTTTACGAGTCTCTCAGCATATAGATAGACGCCAAACATTATCCCCAACACTATTAATGCATAGATACCAGTCCTAACCGTAGGATCAGGTACCCATTGGAAGGGATGGGGAACGCCGAATAAGCCGTAGGTTGAGCCTAGGGGCTCATAGTTTCTTAGGAAGAATCTCAACATTTCGCCAAAGCTTAATATAGTTATTCCTAGGAAGGCTGGTCCTACACGTAGGGTTGGATAGGTTACAAGATACCCCACTACCCCCGTTACTATGGCGCTCAATATTATGCTTAGGATGAATAAGCCTATGTTAAGCCATGGTAGTTCTGCTCCATGCTTCCCCAAGGCTATTACGGCGTCAACTGAGTAGAGGGGTGCTGATACACCAAATATCGTTAGGAACGTTACGATTGTTAGTACTGCTGATAAATATGCACCTATAGCGTAGAAGGCAACCTTACCGAAGTTAGCCATACCCGTATATCCGATCTCAAGGTTCAACGATATAGCTAGTATAGCGTAGATAGCAAAGAAGGTGCTCCAATCTATTAGGAAGCCTAATACATTAAACTCAACCATGTCTTCATCACCTCTTCCGGGGTTTAAAGAACCTATAGGGTAAGCCTCCACCTGCGCCTAGAGGTGGTTTAACAAGGATTACAATGACTAGTACTAGGAAGGTTATGAATGGGCGGAAGCTGAGTGGAAGCCCGAAGGTCTCGTGTAATGCCGCCATAACAATGTTCTCGGCTCCAGCTATAATGAAGGCTCCAATAGCTGTATTTAATAGTGAGCTAAGCCCGCCTATAACGGCTACAGCAAAGATCTCTAGTATAAGCCAATCACCGACCTCAGGAGTAACTATTGCGAAAATACCCCAGAGCAACCCCCCTATAGCAGCGGCGCCGCCAGTCATAGCCCACATGAAGTTGACTACATGGTCTCGTGGTATACCCGAGATCTCGGCTAACTGGGAGTTATCTGATACTGCTCTAATAGCTTTACCTATGGATGTCTTGGTTAAAACAAGATAATAGAATAATACTACTATGACTGCAAGGGTAAGGGTTGTAAGGAATTTTCCATCAACAACTATTCCTCCAAGGTTAATTGTGGGTAGAATATCTAGTTCAAGTATGACTGATACAAGGTTTTCCTTAACGGCCTTACCTATAAGGTCAACTATAGCGTATAAGAAGTATTTGTAGAATATCCATAATCCTAGAGAAGCAACCATTAATATAACTACATTTGCTCCACGCCTACTAAGAGGTTTAAACACGGCTATATTGTCGAAAACAGCAATAGCAGCTCCCACGATAAACGCAACTAATGCTACCATAAAGATATTCTTTACTCCAAGAAGAGATAGGAGCACGCCAACGTATGCTCCAATAGTTATGAAGTTTATGTGAACGAAGTTGATTATGCCAGTAGTCCTATAGCTTAGAGTTAACGGTAACCCTAATACCATGAATATGAGTCCTATCCATAAGGTATTGTAGACTTCTGTTACACCTACCATTACCCTAGCCCTCACCTAGTGTTAGCTCGTTACTTCCTCCTATCATGCTGATCTGAAGTGATTAGATCGGGAATCAAAGTAAGACTTTAAAAAATGATTATGTTTTAAGGTTATTCTTGTGTAAAGGTTATTGTTCCTTGAGAGTACGAGCCTATGTCAACGTACCTGTATTCTCCACCGACTTGCTTAATAGTCCATATCGCGTAGTCTTGGAACATTCTATCTCCGTTCTCGTCTAATATACACCATCCGCTTACGCCATAGTAGTGTTTTGCTACTTCTGGTAGTGCATTCTTTATTAGTTCTCCATCATATTTTCCTGCACGTACCACAGCCCAGCCAGCGAGTATTATTGCATCATAGAGTTTCTCCGAGAATACTGGGGGATCAGATCCTGTCTTCTCCTTGAACTTTTTGGCGAAGTCCTCGTATAATGGGTTAGCTACGAATACTGGTCTTGTACCCATGAACCTTATCTCCTCGAGCCACTGGGCTAGCTCTGGTGTTAGTAGCTCTGCAGCACCGTGGATTCCTTCCCCACTAAACCATCGAACCTTTGATAATACTGGATCGTTTTTCGCGTGAGATAATATGTTTGCTCCATCGGTGTCGAAGGATATTAGTACGACTGCTTCTGCTCCCTCTGATGAAACCTTACTTGATAGTGATGTAACCTCTGCCTTGTAGTCTGATAGCCCGGTGGCATAGGCTACTAAGCTAGCTTGTCCTCCTAGAGCCTCGAATTCTTTCTTGAAGAATTCTGCGAATGCTTTACCGTATTCGTCGTCACGGTAGAATACTACTACCTTCTTTATGCCCTCATGGTTTACTAATGCCGCTAAAGCCTTTGCTTGTAGGGCGTCAGAACCAGTATTACGGAATATGTAGTCATTCGGTATCGCTAGTGTTGGAGCAGTTGAGGATGGCGATATTATTACTATCTTATTGGCGTCAGCGTAGGATTTAACAGTCTTTACCTGAGAACTAGCAGCTGGGCCTATAACAACCTTTATACCCTGTTGGGCAAAGGTCTGCACGTTCTGTAGGGCCTTATCAGCGTTGGTTCCATCATCTAGTACTACTGGCTCAAAGCGATAGTTTAGATGATAGGCTTTCATTTGTTCGTTGAGGTCATCGAAGGCCATGTAGACTACTTTCTCCCAGAGTTTACCAACAGATGAAAGTTCTCCAGTTAACGGTAGGGTTACGCCTATCTTTATTGTTTTAACCTGCTCTTGTGGAGCAGTAGTTGTTGTGGGTGTTGTAGCTCCTCCAGCTCCTCCGAAAGCAGCGTATCCTATTCCAATGCCTATTATGAGTCCTATTATGAGGAATGATACTAGCTTTACGAGATCGTTCTTCATGGTCTCCATCCTCTTATACTAGGTTATGTTCTAGTAATCCTACTGTGCACGAATAAAAATCTTTTCTAAATTTTTTATATATTAAATAGTAGAATGGATGTGGGAGATTGAAATAGTTAGATGAAGAAAAAGTCTTTCCATAGTATAACTTGTTCGGGGTAAAAGAACGTATTGTTTAATGAATTATTTTACAAGAAAAGAATATAAGGTAGACAATGTTTGGTTTAATATTTTATAACGTTTACTTTAGGGTATAAACAATATCTTTATCTCCCTAATATTTGTTGAGCAGACCTTTTTAACGCCCCTCTGTCCTGGCCTATATGATACTTTTATCAATCCCGCTTCTTCAAGTTTTCTTATCTGTGCACTAGCGTTTGCCTTGCTCTGGCCTATGATTTTAGCTACTTCTCCTACATCTGCTTCGTTTTCTAGCAAGTATCTTAGTATTTTTAGTCTCGTTGGACTGGCTAGTGCTTGTACTACTCGCTGAATATACTCGTCCCCTATCACTATTAGTGTGCCGTTTTCCTCATATATCCCCGGTTTGTTCCATCTATATCCGCTACCGCCTCCAGTAGACAAGTTTACACCCCCTCTAACTGTTCACTAGCTAACTTATAAGAACTTTGCTTGAATAAGTATTGGTGTAGCAAACAAATATTAGGTCTCTAGAATATTCTTTCCCAGAAGGAGTAGTAGTATTGAGCAAATTAGCATATATTTACAAACAGTTAAATAAAAGGGATTTCCGAGTATTACTAGTGTTAGAGAAGTATTTAACTCAATACGAGTATGTGCCAATCGAAATAATAGAGAGAGAAGCCCGGCTCCCGCCACCACAACTATCAATGAGCTTGTCAAAGCTCAGTAAGCTGAAGATAATAAAGCGTAGAATAGGGTCCCTAACAGGTTATAGGCTAACATACCTAGGATATGATTGCCTCGCTATTCGAAGCCTAGTTGAGAGAGGAGTATTAGCAGCTCTCGGAGACCGTATGGGTGTAGGCAAGGAAAGCGATGTATACGTGGGGCTTACTCCAGCGGAGGAAAAAGTTATAGTGAAATTCCTACGCATAGGGCGTACAAGCTTTAGAC
>JALUDQ010000236.1 GCA_027043985.1 Desulfurococcales archaeon | reverse complement strand
ACTAAAAAGACTGGTGTAAAATATATGAATAATAGACCAGCAATAATCTTACTAGCCATAATATTATTGTCAATGACTGCACCATTAATCTCAATAGGTGAGCAGAAACCAGTTAACGTTATAATAATATGGCACTATCATCAGCCATGGTATTATAGTAGTAATGGAAGCTACTTCATATTGCCATGGGTTAGAATGCATAGTGTTGGCAACTACTATAAGATGGGGTATATTCTAAGCAAGTATCCAAGCGTGCACGTAACGTTTACGTTTAGTGGTTCACTACTAGTACAATTAATAGACTATGTTGAAAACCATAAAATGGATATACGCCAAATAATATCATGGAAAATAGCTAAAGGAGAAAACCTAACATTAGACGAAAAATTCAGCATGCTACAAATGCCGGGAGGCTTCTTCGACATAAATTGGAATAGAATAGTGAACGTAGTGCCAAGGTTTAGCAGCTTACGTGATAAGGCTAGAGAAGCCTTCAATAAGTATTCAAGTCTACCCGAAGAAGAAATGAAGAAGAAAATTGTTGGAGAATTCACGGATCAAGACTTCCTCGACCTAGCAGTGCTCTTCAACCTCTTCTGGATAGACCCAGAAGTGCTTGAGAACGAGTATCCTGACCTAGTAAAGCTCAGAAATGAAGCGTTAACTAACCCCAATGTACATTTCACTAGAGAAAACCTAACACGCATCCTAGAAGTACAATATGATATAATGTCGAAGATAATGCCATTGTACAAAGAACTAGCAGCCAAAGGTCAAATAGAATTAATCCCAGTACCCTATAGCCACCCCATAGCCCCGCTACTAGTAGATTTCGGGTGGAGCGAAGACCTAGAAATACATGTAAAGAAGAGTATAGAGTTGTTCAAGGAGTACTTCAACTATACTCCAGCTGGCATGTGGCCAGCTGAAGAAGCCGTAAACGACTATGCTCTAGGTGTAATGGCTTCACAAGGTATTGAATGGGTTGTTACAGATGAAAACCTACTACAACTTGCTGGGATAGACACAACTCCAGAGAACATGGGTCATCCATGGACGCTAGTCTACGGCAACAATACACTCTACGTGTTCTTTAGGAATACAGATCTAAGTAATAGGTTAGGGTTCCAGTATTCTGGCTGGAAAGCCGATCAAGCCGTAAACGACTTGGTAAACGCTATTTTATCGCTATCACAGTATAATAGCGATGGAAGCTTAGCAGTAGTAATCGCCTTAGATGGAGAAAACCCGTGGGAAAATTATGAGAAATTTGGAGACTTATTCTTAAACAAACTATATGAGAAGCTAAGCGATCTTCAATCAAAGGGATTAATCAAGACCATAACGCCGAGAGAATACCTTAAAGAATACAGTAACGTAGCCAAACCATTACCCGAGAAAACATACTATTACTTCGATTTAGCTGGCAAAGACATCTCAGACATAAGTGGCTACGACAACCTACCAGTAAGGAAAGTACAAGCGAGAATAGCTGAAAGCTCATGGGCCGGACTAAGCGGTAGGCTCATGCCATGGATAGGTGATAGACAGGAAAACGCGGCATGGATGTGGCTGGCAGTAGCACGTAAAACAATTCTAAACACCTTGAATGTAACAAGTATTAGCGAAGCCTACGAGAAGAATCCAAGCGTAGTAGAAGCTCTCCTGAGGGCAGAGGCAAGCGACTGGTTCTGGTGGTATGGTGGAGACATGGGTTCTCCTGAAACCTTTGACCCGTTGTTTAAAGCATACTTGAGGGACATATATAGTGGTCTAGGACTGGAGATTCCAGCTTATCTCAATGCATCATTTTATCCAGATGGAGCTCCAGTAGGAGTATTGGATCCAACACCTCCAGCACCCGTGAAAGAAGCTCCGAAAATAAATGGTAAGCTCGATGCAGGTGAATGGTCAAATAGCCTTGAGGTACCGGTAGGCCTACAATACATCAGTAAAGCCCTAGTTGCAGTAGACTCTGAGAACATGTACATAGCCCTCATACCAGTTGATAAGAGTATACTAAATGACTCCAACCTAGCAGTAGCCGTGTACTTCTGGAACCCTATTAGAAGCGTAAGCCCATACCATCCAGGATACAATGTGTACCCTAGATACGGTCACCGTGATCTAGCAGTAGCACTCGGCTTTGAAGCCCTTATAACACCATATAATGGAACCGGGAAAATGAGTATAGCAGACGGTAAAGGAGACTTTATAGAACTATACAAGTTATCGCCAAGTATAAGTAATGTAATAGAGGTAGCAATACCCTGGTACATGCTCGCGGCACAACCAAACGATAAACTATACTTCACCGTAGCCGTCTTCGAGAACAAGAGCCTCGTTGAAACATCAACTCGTCTAAAACTAGTATATCAGGTAAAAGTACCTAGACCAACTATTACTGCTGGAGCAAAAGTAGTATTCGAGATGAATGATCCAGTAGGAGACGATAATGGAGCTGGAACCTATGTTTACCCGACAAATAATGTATTCCAGCCAGGTGTCTTTGATTTAACGAAGTTCCGAGTAATAGATATGGGTGATAAGGTAGTATTCGAAGTCTACGTGAAGAACCTAGGCGACAACCCATGGAACGGGCCCAATGAGTTCTGTCTCCAGTATCCACAAATATACGTACATACTACACTAGGCGATGGAAATACGAGTACCTTTGGCTTAAACGTCGTAATAGCTAATGATTCTGCATGGCATTTCGCACTACTACTAGCACCCGGATGGGAGAGTGATCCGGTACCAAAAGGACAGAGAGCCGCCTTATACTATGCCAACGGCACAGTAGTTGTCCAGGACAGTGACTTCAAAGTATATGGCGATCCAACAAGAAATGCAATAATAGCTGAGGTTTCAAAGAAGCTGTTACCAGATGTAGAACACATAGCTAATTGGAGCTACGTGGTAGTAGTTACAAGCTACGACGGCTATGGCCCCGATAGGATAAGGCCCTTCGGTGTTGATGCAGGAGAATGGACTGTAGGTGTAGGCAAGGAACTTGCGAGTGCTGTAGCTGTAGGTGTGATACCTAGAATAATGGATCTACTCGCCCCTACGGCTGAAGACCAATACAAGATGTTAAAGTCGTTTAAGGTAAACTTGGAGACATTCACGGGTACGCCAGCGGTCATAGAAGCTGTAGGCCCTACGGTTCAAGCAAAGCCTACGGCGACAACCATAACAACTACTACAACTATTACATCAACGTATACTACAACAGTGGAGATAACGAAAACCACTACTATTACGAAAACTCTAACAACTACTACAACCACGCCACTAGTAACTACGACAACAGTTAAGGAGACTATTACGAGCCCTATAACAGTTACAACAAGCATTGAAAAAACAGAGACTACTACGATAACGCAAGCAGCCGGAGGGTTAAGCGGCCTAGACATAGGGTTAATCATAGTAATAGTGATATTACTGATAGCCCTTGCATACCTTGTAGCAAAGAAGAGATAACCCTCTTTTTTAAACCACTAAGTCTCCTCCCCACTATTGTGGGATAAAAATTTATCCAGCAAATCTTATTAGGTATACCAAAGACCAGGAGAAGATGGGAGATTAAAAATGGTCTTCTCCCCTACTAAAGCATTATCTAAAACAGCCACCATAACAGCTATAGTAATAATCATAATAGTTATCGTTGCTGCCGCATATTTTGCTACTCAAAAACCCGCTCCAACTACAACTACTACCACGCCTACTACCTCTACACCAACAACTACGTCCTCTCCAACCACAACTACAACAACTTCTACACCAACCACGACACCCTCAACGACTACTACGAAGACCACGCCGACGACAACAACGAAGACTACTACAACTACGACGCCAACGACAACTTCTCCAACCACAACTACAACTCAGACAACAACTACTACCCCCACTACGACAACTACAACTACAACACCAGCAGGCCCTACCCTAAAGTTCGGAAACGTTGAAGTACAAGTAACACCTGAGATCAAAGAATTTGCTGAGAAAGCCAAGAAGGGCGAAGTACATGTAACAGTTGAAATATGGGTAAGCGTGATGCCTTTTGAGGAAACTATTCTGAAGAACGTAACAGAAATGTTCATGAAGGAATACCCCGGTATAACAATAAAGCTCGTTAACACTCCACAAATGAAGGAGAAGTTCAAGGCAGCCGTAATAGTTGGTAAGGGACCGGACCTATTAACATGGGCTCACGACTGGACTGGCGAATTCGTTGAAGCCGACCTAATAGTCCCCTTCGACGAGTACCTAACAGATAGTATAAAGAGTATCTACTTGCCCGCGGCTCTCTCAGCAGCAGAATACAAGGGCCATATATGGGGTCTACCCTGGGCATCCGAAACCGTAGCACTCGTATGTAACACGGAAATGGTCAGCGAGCCCCCTAAGACCTTTGATGAACTAAAGAGTATAATGGAGAAATACTATAACCCAGATCAAGGCAAATACGGTATAAGCCACCAAGTAGACCCATACTTCGTCTCAGCATGGATTCATGCTTTCGGAGGCTTCTACTACAACGATACCACTGGCCAAGTAGGAGTAGGATCTCCTGGCACTATTGAGGGCTTCAAGTTCTTCCTAGACAATATTGCACCATACATGTATCGCGACGACGTAGGCCATGAAACCCAGCTGAAACTGTTCATTGAAAAAGATACACCGTGTATCGTAACGGGCCCATGGGATATACCCAAGATAAAGGAAGCGGGAATAAAGTTCTTCGTTACACCACTACCAAAAATAGATGATCAACATATACCGAAGCCTTATTCGGGGATAAAGTTATGGTGGATGAGCAAGCTTGCAAAAGAGAGAGGAACCGATAAAGCAGCAGTACTATTCGTACTATGGTTTACATTAAACGATGAAGTAGCAAAATATCTCGCAAAAACTGCTGGCTTCGTCCCAGTAAACAAGGTTGCACTAGAATCGCCAGAAGTAAAGAGCATACCCGAAGTCTATGGATACGCTAAAGCTGTAGCAAACAGTATACCAATGCCCAAGAGTCCCGCAATGGCTAAAGTATGGGGACCAGTTGCAGATGCAATAAACGCTGTATGGAATGGTCAGGCGACAGTAGAAGAAGCCTTCCAGCTAGCACAGCAACAAATAGAAGAGAAGCTTAAGGGCTAAACGTCTTAAAAGGAATTCAAGGGTGACCCAAGCCCTTGTCCAAGAAACCTAAGCAAATAATTTTTCCAGTAAAAGTAGCCTTAATACTCATATTTCCGAGTATATTCCTTTTCTTATTCTTCAATTTATGGCCTATAGCATATTCTATTAGCCTGGCTTTTACTAACGCTAATAACATAAACATCTTTAATCCGAAAGCAGAGAATCCTCTACGGTTTATCGGGTTAGAAAACTTCTACAAGCTCTTCCACGACGCTGGCTTCTACTACTCCTTATACAAGACTCTCCTCTTTGTTGCAACGAGTGTTCCATTAAAACTAGCTGTTGGAGTAATGCTTGCATTCCTCTTTACGTCTCCTCTAATAGCTGGTAGGAGGATCATGCGTGGATTATTATTGGCGCCTTGGGCTCTACCAGTGATAATGAGTATAATGGTTTGGCGAGGTTTATTTGACCCTAGTAGCGGCCCCATAGCGGGCTTGTTCGCAGCTCTTACTGGTAGGGATTTCAGCATATATAGGCATGAATGGGACGCCTACCTAGCCTACAACATTGTTGAAATGTGGCTAGCCTATCCATTCATAATGACTGTTACATTAGGCGCGATCACGGGTGTTCCTAGAGAAGTTATAGAGGCTTCCCTAATAGATGGTGCTGGATGGTGGTCTAGATTCAGACATATCATACTACCACAGATCTCTAGGCCTCTATGGTTTGCAACAATCCTAACTTCTGGTGCTTCTCTACAAGCTTTTCTCGTGCCAATGCTCTTAAATGATGGTGGCCCTGTTAAAATAGTATCAACTTTTGTGGGTAAGGCGTTTGTTAGAGTAAACGACATGTTAATGTTATTTGGTTATCATAGAGCGTTTATGGATGGCGAGTACGGTTATGCCGCAGCCTTCTACCTCATAGTCGTATTGATCCTTGCAGTCTACATGTATGTGTGGTTCCGTATAAGTGGAATGTATAAAGGGGTAGGTGAGTAGTTCTTGGCGTCAGCATTCAATATAGTCTTAAAAATAGGGTTAACAGCAGTTGCACTAGTAGTAACCCTTGCACTCTTAACACCAGTATTCTTCGTTATATTAACTTCTCTAAGCCCCGTTGGTATAATCACTTATAGTCCTTCAATGCTAGCTAATCTAACATTAGAAAACTATATAGAAGTAATAAAGAGCTCGGAGTTCCAGACGGCGCTCATAAATAGCGTTATAGTAACAATCATGACTATATTTATCTCAATACTAATAATAACTCCGGCAGCCTACGCGTTCTCACGCTTTAAATTCAAGGGACGTAGTACTGCCCTATACTTCTATCTCATGTTTAGCCAGATAGGAGGTGGATTCGGTATAGCAGCCCTCGTAGCTCTCTTCGTATTCCTCGCACAAATAGAGAAGACTACTGGGCTACCCATGGTGGGCAACGTCTACGTCCTACCATTCATCTATGCGGCTGGAATGGTTCCATTCAATGTATGGTTGCTGAAGAGCTTCTTCGATACTATCCCAAAGGAGCTCGACGAAGCAGCATTTATGGATGGAGCAGGCTGGTTCGACTTAATGTTCAAGGTAATATTACCCACATCTAAGCCCGGAATAATAGTGCTAACATTATTCGCCTTTATGGGTGGATGGTCAGAGTTCATATTAGCAAACACCCTACAAGTAACAACACTTCCAGTGCAACTCTACAAGTATACAACTGGCCTATCAATAAACTGGAACCGTTTCGCAGCCTTCGCTATAATCTTCGCTCTACCAGTAGTAATCCTATACATGCTCTCGCAAAAGTATCTAGGAGAGGCTATGAGACTAGGAGTAGGCAAAAGATAGTTGTCTCCTACTGTTTCCAGCCTTTTTAATATGTTCTGAAAGAATATAGGTATTAGAACCCTATACTATTCATAGCCTAATACTGATTTGTGGTGTGTGTATTTGATTCAGGAATTATTGTATAAAACAAAGCTTGAGGACATGAAGAAGCACGTTAGGGGTGAAAACGAATACTATGTATCTGATCTAACGAGATGTCCGCTCAAGAGAGTCTATGAGGAACGGTTCCCTGAACTAGTATTAAACCAGGCTTATGATCCAACGCTATTGCTTGGAGACATAGTCCACTTGGGCTTAGAGTCTTTTCTTAGAAAAGTCTTCGATGAGGGCATGGTTAAGGGGGTTTTAGGCGTAGAAGTTGAGAAAAAGAAGAGTATTGGAGAATACGTTATACGGGGACGAATAGACGCGTTAATAGAGCTTGAGGATGGAGAAAGACTTGGAGTTGAGATAAAATATTCTCGTAGAGACATAGGATTACCATTGCAACATCATGTTTTACAAGTCAAGATATATAATTGGTTATATGACCTACCTAAATCCATTCTAATATATATTACTCCAAATAGGATAACAGAGTACGTTATTGAGGAAAAAGTCTCCGAAGAAGAACTATTATCGTTGATAAGAGATGAAAAGAGTCCTAGATGGCCCTGGGAATGCCAGTACTGTCGCTTTGCTATTCTTTGCCCAAACAAGAAGACTTAAACTCTCTAAGATAATCCGTTCTAACGCCCTTTTCTTCAAGCAATCCTAGGTATTCTTCGTCTCCAATAATCTCTTCTTGTTCCCTCGTAACATAGTCTATAATTCTATCGT
>JALUDQ010000235.1 GCA_027043985.1 Desulfurococcales archaeon | reverse complement strand
CAAGTAAATGATCCTCATACACGTGAGAGAATTAGAGAGAGCCTAGGATTCTGCCCCTATCATGCGTGGATGATTTCAGACATAATTTCAAGAGAGCCAGGAATAGACGGCCTAGGAGCCTCAATCATATACTTAGATATATTATCCACGTATATGAATAATATGAATGATCTAATAGAGTCAACGCTAAGAGACTATAATAATAAGTGTATCATATGTGAGCATTTAAGAGAGTTCGAAGACATATACTTATCGGAATTCGTTAAGTGTTTAAGTAATGGAGGCTTATTAGAGAAGTACCGTAAATCCGAAGCAGTTCTCTGTCACAAACATTTCAGCCTAATATATAGTTCAATAGATAATGAGGAGCTACGAGCTAAACTCTATGCTATCCAAGTAGGGAAAATAAGGAAAACTATTATGGAATTACAAGAATATATTCGTAAACAAGACTATAGAGTTACTGAAGAGGTATCCCCAAATGAGGCAAGAGCTTGGAGAAAAGCAATAGAAATAATAAAGGGTGCTAGAACCTCAGTAAACATACTAGAAAACACTCCAGCCATAAAGAGAAATAATAGGCATATTCTTACCTCTCTTCTCGGCAAAATCTTTCACGGTACCTCCTAATAATATCCTCTAGTTCATTAAGAAAGGATTGTTCGTCCTCAACGTATTTCCTAGTCTCCAACTCCCTCCTAAGAGATAGGACGTACTCGTTCATGTATTTATCCAGTTTCTCCTTATACTCTTTAATCCTACTCTCATCTACTTTTACATTAGGATCTCTTCTCTTTAGTTCATGATAGCATGTCGTGAGGTCTGATAGTAATCCACTAAAAATAAATAGTAGACTCCTCAACTCCTCTATGACATCGCTTAGCCGTAAACGATAGTAAAGATAACCGCTTTCTACTTTAAGACAACTATAAGTTTTATCCCAGGCTTCACGGCTATCCACTCTCTCCTTTCCATACTTTTTCTCTAGTAACCAGTACCAGTAGCCTTTAATGAGTAAATCTCTTACTGCCTTCTCCCTATTTTTGTTATCAATGTTTTCGCTATGCATGTAGTTTTCTAATATCTCTTGAATATAGTCATCTAGTTCTAACTCTATTGCTTCTCGTTTATGTCTCCGGAATATGTGCGTCTTATCCACACCCGAAGTATACTGGTCACATACTGGTTATTAACTGATAGGAGAAGAAGGGGATCTAATATTCTGTTTAAAAATAAAAATATGAAAATTAGATGTTGGTTTGTATTACGAACTCGTTTTGCTTATTTTTTCGTTGGTGTTATTTCTATTTCATATTTGCTTGGTGGCTGTAACTTGTAGCTCTCTTGTAGGAGGTCTTCTGGTACTGGTCTTGTTCCTAGGTATTCCTTGTATTGCGGCTTTATCAAGCTCTCCCATACATCT
Source organism: Desulfurococcales archaeon (assembly GCA_027043985.1). Taxonomy (GTDB): domain Archaea; phylum Thermoproteota; class Thermoprotei_A; order Sulfolobales; family WANQ01; genus JALWGO01. Next base: position 712 of record JALUDQ010000235.1, on the reverse strand, counting down.
TTGGTAATGTAGAATACTGGGCTTCCGCCAAGCTCGTGCTGGTATTCTGGGTATGGTTTAGTTATGTGTCTTAGGTAGAATCCCATACGGAAGCCGAATGGGCTCTCGAAGGTTGCCCACCATTCTTTTACTCCGAGGATGTCGAAGGCATGCTCTATCTTTGCTAGGTATCCAGCGAGGCCTATTCTTGCAAGTCTCTTGAATGTTAGGCTATGTAGACTTATAGCTAGGTTTTCATCCCATAGTCTAGCATTCCATACGCCTACGAGTTCGTTGCCATGGACGCCTATGATAACGTACTCGTCCTTGTATCTGTGTTGAAGCCAGGCTAGTATTTCTGCATATGTTCTCGCAGCTACTAGGTGGTATAGGTCTTTATCGTATTTGTGGTCGATTAATGGTTTGATTGCTTGGAGAATGATTTTTGCCTCCTCTCTCTTAGCTTGACGGAATACTATCTTTTCGCCATTCTTAGTCACGAACAATTTTGGCGGGAACTCCTTGCCAGCTACAAGAGCTTCAGAAGAGTGTAGGTAGTTTTCTATGTACTCTATTCTAAACTTTAGGTGATCAACTGATATGGGTATAGGCGGCTTTACCATAGTTATCACACCACTCTACTTATACGGGAGCATTAAAAAAATTTCGAACACTGCTATTAACCGGGTTATACTACAGTATGAACAATATCTATACACGTTTATCGATATTC
>JALUDQ010000234.1 GCA_027043985.1 Desulfurococcales archaeon | reverse complement strand
AATCTATTCCTACAGTTAAGGTTCTTTAGACGCTTCGGCTTAAGTAGAGAAGAAAGCATCTCAATTATAACTAGAAATAATGCTAGAATACTTGGAATAGATGGTTTCCTAGGTACTATTGAGAAAGGAAAGTGGGCGAGTATAGTATTATGGAATAACGATCCCTTCAGCCTAGAATCTTATCCAGTAATGGTGATAGCCGAGGGCAAAATAATACATGAGGAATAACTAGTTTTTCCCGCCACCATAAACTAAGACAACGGGTACTTTACCATGGTGTTCTGCAACCGTTATAACCCTAATATTTTCTTTACTCCCAGCATCCCAGACAGGCTTAGTTCTCTTTCTAAACAATGGTTCACGGGTTAAATGGTGATCGTAAAACATTGTCTCTAATCTACTGGTTTCCTCTATTATTCTAACCCCGTTCCTTACAGCTCTATTCAAGTTAATATTATTCAACATGTAGCCGAGAGTATAGGTTGGAGGACCGTCGAGGACTAGTACTTCCGGATCCTCGCGGATAATCATTGACGCATAATCTTCTATTATAGGTCCATTCACATCTGATGTATAATAGATCTTACGGTTACCAACATGTATTATAGCTGATATTATCCAGCCAACTCTAGAGTACTCTATGCCGTGGAATAAGGGTTTAGAAAAAGCAATACTAATATCACCGAAGTCAAAGACCCGGTTATCAGCGAACAGCACTGTTAGCTCTCTATCCCTTACCTCTGGTATATGTTTCCATGAAATCCACTTCGTCCTCCTCTTATTGAACCACTTCCTACCCTGCTCTAAGAGCTGCTTCTTTCTCTCAGCGTAATCGCCATAGTCTACTCTTAAAGCTTCTACTAGCTCGTTCATAGTGTCTGGGTATTCTTCTTCAACTGGCTCAAGCATTATTTCCTCGAGGTTTAAGCCTAGTATTCTAGAATAAAGCATAGAGTAGAATTCTTCCGCTCGCTTCCTTTGGGAATCATTTATATAGTTATTCGGGTTCTTAGCTAAAACCGTCTTCCCCCTATACAGTTCTATATCATCCAAGCGATGCAGGTAGTGATCATAGTGATAATGAGTTATGACAACGATATCAGCTAAGCGCATATACTCTCTTATACGCTCATATCCCTCCTTGTACAGTCTACGCTTAACATCTAGGGGTGCGGGATAGGTAGGATGCATTACAGCTATACCTGGATCCACTATGACCCTATGATTCTCTGCCTTGATGAATAAGCAGTAAGACTTAGCGCCCAGAGAATCAGCCCAAACAAACTCCATGGTCTCGATGAAACATCACCGTACTTGGCTAAATATAGTCTAGGAGTTTCTAATCATCTTGATTATATCTGTGGGCTTTAAACCCGTTCTCCCACATACCTCAAATACTAGTGGTATTGAAGCATTTAGCGTTTCCAGGCCCTTCTCAATGAATTCTAGTGGGCTGTAGGGGCCTCTTACCTCCCCATCGACTATGCTGTATATCTTGTCTCCTATTCTTAGAGCAAATTCTATACTGTGCGTAGTCACTACAACGTTTTTATGAGACTTCTTGAAATCAAGTATGATTTTCTCCAAAAGCCTACTATTACTATAATCTAGGTTTGCGAGAGGCTCATCTAAGAACAATACATCGGGGTCATAGACTATTATTGAGGCAAGAGCAACCTTCTTCTTCTCACCCATACTTAGCGAGTATGGACGCTTACCGAGCAAGTGTTCTATTCCTAAAAGCCTCGATACCAGGAAAACCCTACTCCTAACATCATCTTCACTTAACCCTAGAGTTCTTAGAGAATAGGCTATCTCATCATAAACAGTAGAATTAAATAACTGGTCATTAGGATCCTGGAATAATACACCAATATGTTTCTTGATATCCGGGAGTACTTTTTGAAGAAGCCTACCATTATAGTAGACCGCGCCCTTAGAAGGCTTAAGTAGACCGGATAGAATTAGTAGTAGTGTTGTTTTACCGGAGCCCGTAGGCCCCACAATAACCGTAATGTTTCCAGGATCAATAGTGATATTAGCATTTCTCAATATGTATTCACTACCACTATATTTGAACCATATGTTCCTCGCTACTATATTCCACTCCATATCTTATCTAAGACCTCATATAATAGTAGGGCT
>JALUDQ010000233.1 GCA_027043985.1 Desulfurococcales archaeon | reverse complement strand
TAGCCATAGGATTCATACTACTACCTCTAGGAGTTCCCGGATGGTTTGTCGGTAACCCAGAAGAATATTACCAGACGATTCTAATTACAGGTATATCGCTTGGCCTATTCTTAGGCGGTTTAACGGCATTCATATTATATAAGGTGATTAAGGCTAAGAGAAAGAGGACACAATTATGGGTCTTAGAGGGCAAAATCGGTAGAGCACTAGATCCATTAGGTCCTGGGAGACAAGGTTTTGTTATAGTTGAAGGAGAATACTGGATGGCTGAAAGCAAGGACGAGATAAAACCAGATGAATACGTCGTAGTAGTGGGCAGAAAGGGCAGACTACTAGTTGTTAGAAAGGCTACTTCTGAGGAGATTGCTGAGTCGAAGAAGTCTGCTGGCTCTTCTTAGACTTATACCATTCTAGGGGAGTCTCCTTAACTATAACGGGCTTGGTTTCTGGTGCTGGTTTCTCTATAGATACTTCATAGGCGTTAACCGGGCATACTTCTACGCAACGATAGCAGAAAATGCATTTCCCATAATCTATCTCCGGATACCTCTTCTTTGTCTCCGGTATTGTTACCATCTTTATCGCTAAAGCGGGACACTCAATAGCACAGAGACTACAAGATATACATTTATCATAGTTGACCCTATGAATACCCCTATATCCTTCAGCTGGTTTAATCTCTCTTGGCGGAGCCATAACCGTTGACGGCTTCTTAAATAGATTTCTAAGAGTTTTACCCAAGAGTTTAGGCAAGCTCAAAGCATTATTCACCCCAGCGGCTTCTCTTTTACGAGCTTCCTCCACGGAATAAGTTTCTTCTCATTTGTCTTCAAATCTATGACTGTAACTCTCTCAGTACATGAGATACAGGGATCAAAGCTAACGAATATTACTGGTATATCAGCTATATGCTGATCAAGCATCATGAATACACCATTATGTATATTTAAAACACTTGGCGTCCTTATCTTAACTCTATAGGGCTTCATCGAACCATCACTAAAAACATGATATAGTAGCTCTCCTCGTGGAGCTTCAACCCTTCCTATTCCTTCACCCTTGGGGAACTTCCTTGGAGCCAACTTAATATTCTTCCATGGTATTATCGGGCCTGAGGGTAAGTGTTCTAGGATATACCTTATAATTGATATACTTTCAAAGACCTCGTCAATACGGACCATCATGCGGGCCCAGCTATCCCCCTCATCTCTTGTTATCACATTGAATGGTATTTCATCGTAGGCATCATAGGGGTCTATATACCTTATATCTGATTTAACATTAGAGCCACGTGCTACTGGTCCCACAAGGCTATGAGCTAGGGCTTGAGACTTTGAAGCTACACCTACTTCCTGGGTTCTCTTTAGAATTATTGGGTCTTCGCTCCATATTTTCTTGTATTCTTTCATTCTCTCCTCAATGTAGTCTATGTTCTTTTTTATCTTATCTATTTTCTCGCTTGGAAGATCTCTTCTCACACCACCAATAAACATGTAGTCTGCGTGAACCCTATTACCCGTGACGAGTTCCTTTAAGTACATGACTCTTTCTCTATCACGCATCATAAGCATAAATAAGCTCTCAAACCCTATTACTTCAGCCATTACTGCTAAGACTAAAATATGACTGTGAATTCTCTCCAACTCCATTACGAGAGCTCTCAGATACCTTGCTCTAGGGGGAACCTCTATACCAGCAAGATCTTCTACAGCTTGTACATAGGATGCACCGTGGACCGCATTGCAGATACCACATGTACGGGCAACAAGGAATAGGTCTTGGTAGAAAGTCTTTCTCTCAGCAAGCCATTCTACTCCACGATGATTATATCCCGCAACAACGTCTACTTGGACGACGCGTTCTCCCTCAACCTTAAGCCTTAGAGATATAGGTTCGTGGAGAGCCGGGTGTTGGGGGCCTACTGGTATTTCTACTAGGTACTTGTTCTTACTCACCCCATGGATCACCTCTTGCTAGGTTTCCAATCTTTTCTCAATGGGGTCTCTTGGGCCATGTGCTCTGGTAGTAGGAAGGGTTTGCGTAGATACGGGTTTCCTCTAAAATACACGCCCATAAGGTCGTAAGCTTCTTGCTCCAATACCTTTGCCCCTGGTAGAATATCTACAATACTATCTATCTCTGATTTATCACGTGGTATCCTCGTTTTAACTACGAGGAAGGTCTTCTCGGGTAATATTTGGAACTCATAGTTTACCTCAATTACTCCCTCCTTGATCAAGTCAACAGGGGTAATCGTTGAAATATATATTCCGTCTTTGTATTCTTTAACTAGTTTGCTCGTAATCTCGCGTATTAGTGTGGGAGCAACCGTTATATGGAATCTATTATCCTTCCTATACTTTTTCAGCTCACCATAATCTGATAGAAGATCTTTGAGAACCATCAGTTTCCACCTGCAGCAACTTCTCCACCACTACTTGTACCTATACCCTGTGTTTCGAGCTGCTTAGCTTTTTCCTCAAGTATCTGTACTGCCTTAAGAATCCCCTCCAATATCGCATCTGGTCTTGGCGGGCATCCTGGGACATAGACGTCAACGGGTACTACTTTATCAACGCCACTAACGTGGGCATAGCTTCCCTGAAATACACCCCCGCTAATAGCACATGCTCCAACGGCAACAACTACTTTGGGCTCTGGTACTTGCTCGTATATTCTTTTAAGTCTCTCAGCAGCTTTCTTAGTTACAACACCAGTAACGATTATTATGTCAGCATGGCGGGGGCTTGGGGATAGTTTTACACCATAGCGTTCTGGATCGTATAGTGGTGTTATTGCAGCTAAAACCTCTATATCACAACCATTACAAGCACCAGTATTGAAATGAAGTAGCCATGGACTTCTGCCGACCCCCCAACGCAGTATACTGATAAGGCCCATAGAAACAGCACCCATTTAATGTCCGAGTTAAGGGTTTTTATCAAATATTATAAAACTTTTCCTAAAATCTGAAACTTTTAACCCGTAGGCTGATTATTCCAAATAACCGTTATATGATGCTATTATTTTACCGTCTAATAATAGGATACGTAGTGAGGGACCTATAAGTAATGCCAGAGTTAGTGATAAACGTTAGTAATATAATGTCGTCTCTATGCTACTCTCTTATAAGAATAGAACCTTACAATACGTGTATGTTCAATTGCATCTATTGTTATAGTCGATGGTACTGGATTCGTGTAGGAGAACCTAGACCTAGACTAGAAGCTTTCATCAACTTCAAGACTGTTGCAAGGAAAATCTATCAGAAAGGTCTCAAACCTATACCAGCTAGGGTTGCTACGTTAACTGATCCTTTTCAACCAGTTGAAGAAAACTATAAGTTTACTTATAAGATAATGAAAATAGCGTTGAAGTATAATTATCCATTAGTTATAAATACTAAGTCGACATTGCTATTAAAGAACCCCTGGCTAAGAATAGTTAAGAAGCTCTCAGATCAAGGACTAGTCATAGTACAATATTCTATTTCCAGTCTAGACGAACATATATCACAACTACTAGAACCGTTAGCGCCAACTGTGAAGGAGCGATTAGAGACTATGAGAAAACTCTCTCAAGAAAACATACCAGTACTACTTAGACTATCACCCTATATACCCGGGATAACATTAAGGTCCTACGACTATGGTGAAGTAGCATCACTACTTAGTGATATAGGAGTTAGACAAGTTATAGTTGAAGGACTTCGCCTCCCGCTAGATGAGTGGAGAATTATTGCAAGAAGACTAAGTATAAGCATACCAGCTCTCAACTTATATAGCATTAGAGTTGTTGAGGGAGGCAAACCACTCTACAAGCCAGAGCATAAGATACTACTTAGAGAATACATGGAGCTTAGAAAAGCACTCAAGGAATACAATATAGGATTTGCTACATGCAAGGAGGGGTTATTCAGTCTACATACAGTAGAAGATTGCTGTGGCTTCTACATGTTCAAAGACTATGCCAAGAGGATAACACTCTACGAATTCTTTAAGGGTCTATTAGAGAAACCCTTACCCTTAGATAAAGTCGATGAAAAGTTTAAGGAAATATGTAGGGAGGATCGCTATATTTGTAGCGAAAAAATGGAAGAGTATCCGAAAAGAATACGCAAGCCTTTAAAAGCACATGAGCGTAAGCTTCTAAAGATAATAAGGGATAGAGAAAAGCTCCGGCATATAACACCAGAGATAACCATAGAAGAAGGATACTTGAAAGCAGTTCCCTTAATCCCCGAATCATAGACGATCTTGTTCTCCTAGAAGCCTTCTTAACCTCTTCAGCGCTTGGAGTTTTTCTCTATCACCTATTCTAGCCTTCTCTATTGCTTCTCTTAGAAACTCTATAGCCTCCATCATGACTTCACGTTTTACTGGATACGGTATACCATCCTTTCCGCCAAAAGCATAGGCGTACCGGAAGGGATCTAACGGATCTGTTACTGGATCATTCCACGATGGGGGTTCCTTATATATGAGGTCTGACACGAGTGCTAGTGCCCGAATAGTTTCCGGACCTACTCCACGGATAAGCAGTAGCTCCTTGAGGTCTCTTGGTTGGCTCTCATATAACATGTTAAGAGTTTTCAATAACCTCTTCGTAAGCTTTACTGGACGATAATATAGTATCCTTAAACGATCATCGTATCCTACTACACTGGAAGAAGGCTTGTTCACGGTAAGCCATTTAAGTATGCTCTGATCGCCACGAATAATTCTAGAAGCCTCAGCTATCAGTCTACTAGTCTTCTCCGGCTTCTCCCTGGCAAGATCCAGTATTGTCTTCCTAGAGCCCTCAGCTTCTCTTGCAATAAGATTTAACGCGCTCCCCTTATAGTTGCTAGCAATACCATAGTGGGGTTCAACTACATAGTCTTCCACCTTACTTGAGAGCCAATGATAGCGTCTCGCTAGTCTCTCTTCAATATTCATTCCCTGCTGGATCACACCCCATAATCCATCTTCTGAAACTATTACTGCATGATGATAGAGCTTATACCCGTCTTGGAGTAGGCTGGAATCCACTTTTGCTGAAATTCTACTAGCAGTTACAAGTTCTTCAATGCGTTTATCGCTGAGCCCAAGCCTATCCAAGACTCTTGGAAGCTCATCGGGGACGCGGAGCATCATCTTGCCCTTACCACCTACTATGAGAACTCCAAGCTCTTCCTTCTCTAAGACTTGTCTAAGTATGCCTATTGTAACAGTTGTTGAACCACTACTATCCCAGTCCATTCCAATAATATTATTGAATGCTTGGAACCATAGAGGACTACTAAGTCTTCTAACGAGTTCAGCTGGACCATACTCTAATACTATTACTTCAGCAATACCTCGGGCTAGCTTTTTCATAAGTTCTGCAAGCCACCGCGGGACATGTCCATCATGTAGTGGTAGTTCTGCGTAACCCTTAATCCTCATAGTTGTACAGATACCCCTCTCCTAAGCCTACTATACAATATTATTCTCGCCCACATGGTTTAATAAAACCACTGTTAAGAGAGTTATTAGAGTCTTTAAAGACAGATATATTCCAAGAAAACCGTGTACAATATCGGGGATGAAGACTTACTCCCGGCCAGAGTCTGGGAAATGAAGAAAACTTACCCAGCAGACCCCACTCAATCTTTCCATAATAGTTTTTACCTCTAGTGGAAAGCTAGGGAATTGTAAAGCTGTAGGTGATGTAATGTGTCTGGGCAAACCATATCAATAAACGATTTCGCTAAACTAGACTTACGTGTAGGAGTTGTAAAGGAAGCAGAACCCATACCGGGTACCCGTTTAATAAAATTGATAGTTGATCTAGGAGAACTTGGAACAAGACAGCTTGTTGCTGGTCTAGGCGAATGGTATAAGCCCGAGGACTTTATAGGTAAAAAGATAATTGTTGTAGCAAACCTTGAGCCAAAGAGGATACGTGGAGTTCTCAGCCAAGGAATGCTCCTAGCAGCTGGATGCAAGGAGGATATAAAATCCGGTAAAGTCGAGAAGCCCGTTCTACTAACAGTTGATGGAGAAGTACCGCCTGGCACAAAGATATGCTAGAATTTGTTCTAATAGATCCCTATTTTCTCTAACAACTCACAAACCTTACATAGCTCGCGGCCATAGCTTGTTGGTTCACCACATTTCCTACATACTGGTAGACTTGGTAGTTTTCTATGGGTTCCAATAAGCTTCCATAAAATTTCATCCATACTCTCAAGTATTCTTAAAAGACTTCCCGGAGACTCTTCCTCCAACGCGTATAAGTGGTCTCTAACCTTGGCCCTTAGTGTTGGCCTTAAATAGATATATCTGCACTCGGTTTCCTGGAACCTAAAGCCTTTTAAGAACGCATACATTGTCGCCTCCCACTCATAGATTTTTCTCAACGGCTTTATTTTACGCACTATACGAGTACTTAGAACTGGTGCTCGTGGATGAGATTGGATAAGTCTCATTCGATCTCCTCTCAAAATATTCAGTAATAATGTCTGTACCTCGTCGTCCAAGTTATGGGCAGTAGCGACTTTGTCTACTCCTAGATTTCTCGCATAGTAGTTCATGATTCTTCTTCTAAGAGTGCCACAAAAAGTACATGGTGAAACATTGAGGCCGCGATCCCATGCCCTCTTTACGAGTTCGTCTAGGCTAGCTCCAATGAATTCTTTGAAACTCGTTTTTATGAAGTCTACACCACGTTCCATGGCATATTTCTTCATTTTCTCTATGTCTTCTGCTCTATTATAGCCCTCTATACCTTCAACTATTGATAATGCTATTAGCTTTGATGGATCATGTATTTGTGGCATAACGTCTAGTAGTACGAAGCTGTCTTTGCCTCCAGAAACAGCTAAGAGTATGGTGTCACCGGGTTCTATCATTCTCCACTTTTCTACTTCTCTACGGATCCTCTCAATAATATCCTCTATGAAGCATTCCTTACAAAGGAATCTCCCACTATGCTTCTGATATACTACTGCTGGCCTCGTCTTACATTTATCGCATACGCGTCCAGCCATATCTTTGCTCACGCCATACCTCTACGTGATGGGGGTATTTCTACGAAACGCTCTCCCGCAACAACTTGGTCAATACTGTGTATTACTGCTCCAGAGTCTTCTATGACTCTCTTAACGTCCTCGAAGTTTATGTCATCACCTTCTATTGTAACAGTTAAGGTCATGGTCTCTACGTCGACCTCCATAACGGTGACGTTTACTCCCTCAACGCCTCTAATCCTAGAGATCTCTATTGCTAGGTCTACTAAGCTTGGCTCTTTTAATGGTTTTAATACATCTAATACTAATCGTTTAATCCTCATATACCTATATAACACCTCGCTCGTAGCATATACTAGCACTAGGTAAACTATATATTTAGCTCCGATACTAAGCGGAAACCAGAGTCAAGCTAATAAGCTTCCACGACCTCATATTCCTTCAGCTTAAAGAGGGGTGTAGTAAAATGGCTGAGGAAGTATATCCTCCTGTGGCTTATGTAAAGAAGCCCAGATTAATAAAAGATGGAATGATAGATAAAGGACTCCGCGTTGGAAGAGGCTTCAGTATACCAGAGCTAAAAGAAGTAGGTTTAACGCCAAAGGAAGCTATGAGGCTAGGCCTCTACGTAGACAAGAGGCGTAGGTCAAAGCACGAATGGAATATTAAGATATTGAGAGAGTTTTTAAAGAAAATCAATAAGCTAAAGGAGTAATCAAGACCTTCTCATATAAACCCAGTTATCATAGAACCAGTAAGCCTAACAATATTCTTAGGCTTCAAGGCGGTGAGCAAGTTCTTTAAATGGTCGTCGTATTCTACTTCATCTATGACTGTTTCCAAGCCTATTCTATTCAAGCCTTTTGCAATTATCCTCAAGTAGTCCTCTACTCTAAAGCCTATGAT
>JALUDQ010000232.1 GCA_027043985.1 Desulfurococcales archaeon | reverse complement strand
ACATTTAATCCGTTCTCCTTTAAATCCTTTGCAAGGTATATGCCTTCTCTTCCAGGACTAGATTCTAAGACTATTACCTTCATGATATTGTCTTTAGATTCCAATAAGATATCCCTAACAGTACTACTATAACTAATAGTCATAATGGTTCCAGCTACGCTATCCCTACTAGAATCCAATATACGTTTACGAGCCCAGTCCAAATAATCTATAAACCCCGTCATTAGCTCTCTAAGCATTTCTCTACTCCTAGCCTTCCTCGCCAAGTATACCACATTGTATATACTAGTCATACTAGGATTAGCATCCAAAGCTAAACCCGCAGCCTCCTCGAGAAGCTGGGTAGAATAACCGGGATCCTCTGCCAGAGAAATAAAGGCTTCAGCAATCCTTCGAGCACACCATGCCGCACCCCTAACCTTTTCCCTTCTAACTTCATCAATAATACTCCTCCACGAAGCCAATAGGACACCACCTCAATTACATGACGGTCGTAGTCTTAACCTCCTCTCCTCTACTCTTACTAATACATGACGGATCTATGAATAAGGCTATCATCTCCCTCTTCCCCTCACGGTCAACTCCTATTAAAACCGGAACCGGATCCCCATTTATCTTACCAAGATATATCTTCGTGTTCTTATAGCCCAAGATTCTTAGATTACGCATAGCCATTACAAGGTCTTCTACGGATACATTATACTCGCCTCCCTCATCTCTTAAAACAAGTCCCTCACGCTGCTTTAACTCAAGACACTCAACATGGCGTGCATCGATAATAGACAATAGTTTCCCGACAACTCTATCTCCAAGAACTATTCCGAGACACCCGGAATATGTTAGGTAAGGTATAGCCTCCCCATTATCATCAACTATAACGCTTACTCTAGGAGTATACTTGTGGCAAACAATATGCCCTGTATCTGGGTCAATACTACCATGCATTTCACTGAACAGTTCTTCAACATCATAAGGTACTAGAAAACCATCAAGTATCCTAACCTTACTATCCCTTTCACTCATACCAGATAACCCCATAACACACTATGAATGTTAAACTAAGAACCCACTTACAAGATAGTGTTAAAGAACCTTTATCACTTATCCTCTTAGAAACCCTACAGTAAGCCACATAGGCAAAAAGAGAATATGATGGAAAATAGTCTAAAAGGAGGCTCTCAGAACGGTATTCCACATAGTAGTGCTATATTAGAGTATGGTGTAAACTCGCCCGTCCTAACAATAAATTTAGCCTTCTTCGCTATTTCTTTAAGCTGCTCATGGGATACCTCTTTCATTCTAGCATTGAGCTGGTAGCGGTAGAGGAGCCTCATAATACCCTCATGTATATCCGGGTTCTTCTCCAAGGTCTCATGTGCTACGTAGACTTCTTCAACCACGACTTCAGTCAATATAACACCTAAAACATCGAGGAACCGTGGAATATTGGGTGCTACTGCTACATCTATTCTCTTCACACCCTCTGGTATAGGGAACCCCGCATCAGTAATCATTATCAAGTCTCCTTGCCCAAGACTAGCAACGGCTTTAGCTAGCTCTGGATGTAATATGCCATTCCTCTTCAAGGATACAGCCTCCCCAAGCATAGAATACTTTTCCACTAATATAATAATGTAGCGTATTAGGGGAGGCTCGGTGCCATCCTCTAATCACATCCAGCTAACTATTTATTCGAAAAGCTCACCTCCTCCTCACAGCCCCCCATAATAATTATGAACGGATAACCTATAAACCATTAAACCACGATATATGAGGAGACTGCCTAAAGCTTAAACACTCTAATGGGAGGGATGGACTTTGAGGATACTCCATATAAGCGATATACACTGCTCCTACATGAACCTCGAAAAAGTATTAAACATGATTGACGAGCTGGGAGTAGACGTTATAGTTGTTAGCGGAGACCTGGAATGTGATCATGAAATAATAGGAAAACTAGTATCAACAAGTAAACCCGTTGTAGCAGTACCTGGCAACATGGATGACCACTATATAGCTAGGCTTCTAAGAGAACACGGAATAGGTGTTGACGCTCAATGCAAAGAGGTCAATGGCTACTACTTTACAGGCGTTAGTGGGCTGGAAGTATATACTAGTCTCATAAAGGCTAAAGAATGCCTAAAGAATCATGGAAGGAAGACGATCCTAGTATCTCATCACCCACC
>JALUDQ010000231.1 GCA_027043985.1 Desulfurococcales archaeon | reverse complement strand
ATGCATGGCTTATTACAACTGGTTTACTAGTAATTGATAAGACGTCTAGCATTGTATTACGGCTTGCGTGAGCTAGGTCTACTATTATGCCGAGGCTATTGGCTATGCCTACAAGTGTTTCCCCAGACCCCGTTAACCCATAGTCTTTCTTAGACATACATGATGCCGCGTACTTGTTTTCATTATTCCATGTGAGCCCTATGAGGCGTACACCCAGCTTATAGTATAGTTCGAGGTCGTAGGGGTCTTCTACTGGGTAGGCTCCTTCAAGCCCTATTAGTATGCCTATTCTACCCTTACCAAACTCTTTTTCAAGAATACTCTTTGATTCAACTAAGTAGAAGTCTCTAGGACAACGCCTAGTCATACGGTGATAAACAGCTATATGATTCCACGCTACTGGTAGAGAAGCCTTAAAACCATTCACTACAAGCCCGCTTGTAGGATCATATATCTTATTGGAGGGAAAGACTGCTCCAACAAATAATGCTAGCCCGCTCCTCCTATATTTTGGTAAATCTACTTGTCTATCAGCTAAATCCTTGGTAAAGGGCTGGGGACTAGGGCTTCTAAGGAAATACGATGATACATCCTCGTGTAAGTCTATTATGGGTATCTTATCCAAAACTCCTACACCTGTTTAACTAGTTTTACCGAAACATTATTAGTATGCTTGGCTAAAAATTCTTAGATAGCTTGGCTTGAAACTTTTCTCGGAGATGATGAATCCTTGAACCTAGAGGAGCTACCAGATAAGGCTAGAATAGTTTTTGAGACAATACGTGGTAGGAGGAGTATAAGAGAATACATTGACCGAGAAATACCTTTAGAGTACTTAAAACTAATAATTGAAGCAGGACTATGGGCTCCCAGTGCTAGTAATCTCCAGCCAAGAGAATTTATCCTCATAAAGGATAAAGACTTGCTTAGAGCTGTTAAACTAGTTTCTCCAGGACTCTCAGATAACCCAGCTGCAATCATAGTCTTATGCATTGACCATGAGAAAGCATCTAAGGGTGGCAGGATGGGTGAAACCATGGCTTTACTAGATATCGCAACCTCACTACAAAACATGATGTTAATGGCCTACGCCTTAGGCATAGGTTCCTGTCCAATAGCTTCCTTTGATAAACTAGCATTAAAAACAATCCTAGACATACCCGAACACATTGAACCAGTTCTTCTCCTCTCCCTAGGGTATCCTAAGAGGTGGCCTCAACCACCTCCACGTAAGAATGTTGATGAGGTGCTCCATGTTGACGGATGGTAAAAAACTCTTATACAACAAGTATTTCGAGCTACTATCTTTTCTTATAACAAGTGCTAGAGGATTATTCAATGAGCCGGAGATTTATGGTCCCCTAAGACTAGTAGAGGCTGCTGAAAAACTATTAGAAATCATGGAGAAGGAAGGTATTAGTAATAGGGAACTAGTTGAGTTGAAGAGGTATATACACGAAAACATAGACACAGTACTCTATGGTGAGGAAGAGTTTAAGAAGTTCCTAGACGAAGTTGTTAAACGTTTAGCATTAATTATTAAGAGTGAGGTTAAGAGAAACTAGTGTTTTTCAATATTCACTGAAACTACTCCTCCATAAATCTCACTATCTATTCTCAGCTTTCTCCTAGCCTCCTCGTAGCCATAGTCCTCATAGTTTGCCGCTATGGTTCGCCCATCCATTTTTACGTTTATCCATCCACCACTTACATCACTTTTCGCTTTCACTCTAGTATCCCTTGGTACATCGTATTTTGCTCTAAGTACTCCTCCATTGATATCTGTGTATAGGTAGGCTTCACCCTCATAGTCTTCTAGTTTTGCCTCTAAGTCTCCTCCACCTCCATTAATGCTTAGCTTAGATTGTAGTGGCTTATCGGTTCTAGTTGCTAGACGGAACCATCCTCCATCAACATCCATTCTAATGTTTTCTAAGCCTACTAGGCTTAGCTTAGCATAGCCTCCAGCAAGATTTAGATCTAGTTCACGTACACTATTATCGGGTAAGATGATTTCACATTTACCTGATTCTACTTCTATGTTCATTGTCTCATTGCTTATGTCTACTGTTATGCCGACATCTCTATCTTTCTCCTTCCATATCTTTACTTTAGGATTATCTCCTCTCTTAACCTCAAGTATACCTCCAGAAACATCTACTATTAGCTTCATATTCTTTTTCACTGGAAGGGGTTCTTCTCTAACGAGTATGAGCTTACCAGTCTTACCTATCACTATTTTTGGGACATTACCAGAGACGCTTGTTACAAGACCACTTATACCAGATACAATACTTGTTACAAGCCCCGCTATCATACCGCCCAAGTCTAATGATATCTTCGGGGGCTTCTCCTTATAGAACTTAATAGATAATACGTCATGTGCCTTCAAGTGTACGAGGTCTTCTAGGTCTCGTGGAGCATAAAGAGATAACACATCAGATATACGTTCAACAACCTTGTCGAAGACTTCTCTAGGCATTGGATGGATTACAACCTTCATTGTATCAGTTATTATGAGCTTCTTCCCCTTCTCTAGATAAGCCCTCGCAATACGTTCGGTTAACTCGAAGGTCATGCGATCACTTATAACTACTGTTTCTTCTTCTCTTTCCTCTCTCTCCTCTTCAACTGGCTTTACTGTTTCTTTTCTAGTCTCCTCTGAAGGCTTCGCTTTAACCGGGGTCTCCGTAGTCTCTACGCCCAGTTCTATGGGTGGCTTGGTGTAGGGTTTAGGCTTCTTTCCCTGGAGCTCACATAACGTCTTATAGGCTTTCCATCCAAGTATGGTTAGCTCGTATTCACCCATACGGGTCTTCTTTAACAACTTACTCATACGTCTGAGGTGGAAGCCAAAAGTTCCTGAATCATCTACTCCTGTCTCCTTCATTAGTTCTGTATAGGTTAATGGCCCCTTCTCTGCCAATAGTTCTATGACTTTTCTCCTAACTCTATGTCCTAGTGCTTGTAGTATATAGTCTAGTTCCTCGTCTACTCCATTATTTTTATTCGACATTACGGTTTACCACCACGTATTATATTATACTGTTCCACACGGATAAGGTCTATGTGGAGGATTATTCCCGTAATAAGTGTAGCAGACTACACAATTAAAAGAATTACAATTACTACTTAAGCAGGTCTACTAGAGTCTTAAGTCTACCGATAATCTCCTCCCTGTCATCACCCTTAATACTATGAGCATAGAGACTTAGAATATTGTCTAGCCAGTCTAGAGCAGCAATAGCTGCGCAGCGTGGGCATAGGATATTGCCTTCAGCATCACTTAACACCTCCTCATCAATACAAGACTTATGCATAGGGGCTCCACAAATACTACATCTAACAGCCTCTACTTCATCCACTGGCTTACCGCAGATAACGCATTTGAGCTCAACCATTTCCCTGCATCCCAGACCAGTATTTCGAGTACCCTAGTTTATAGATTATTATATTAGGATGCTATGCTATTATTGATTAGAGGATTTAGTGTAGTGGCAATACCAGCGCTAACAATAGTGTATGCAGCCTCTCTCGCCTCGATAATGGTATTGTTTACTAGGTTTCGAGAACGCTTTCTTGTAGCGTCTACGTTAACGGCTTTTTCATCTCTTTATCTTGCCGTCTACTCGTTTCGATCAATAATATATGGAAGCTACGATACGATAATTGTTGTAGGTGATCCAAGGTCTATTACGTTTTTTGCTTTAAGCAGTAATCCTTTATCTGCATTCTTTCTTATAGGCTATGGTATTGTATGGTTTTTCGTATCTCTCTATAGCGTATACTATGTCTATACTAAGAGGTTGGAAGGATTTCATTACTGGATTTATTTTAACGCTCTCTATATTGTTATGTTGACCTTCTTTCTAGTATCAAACCCTATAATAACCATCATACTACTTGACATTACGCTTATCTTATCAGCACTCCTAATAGCGTTAGAAAAAACCAGTATTAGAGCGAGAAAGGCTGCTATAATCTACATGGTCAGCTTATCTATTGCTAGCATGTTTATCCTGATGGGGTTTCTTGTATTCTCTAATAAGGCTGGAGGAGTCTATGACTTTAAATTACTAGGCGAGTGGTGGGAAAGATACCATCTTTTAGACGAGTATACTCTTCTAGCTTCTATTCTAATACTCGTCGGCCTCAGCATCAAGATGGGGCTCGTACCCTTTCATTTTTGGCTACCGCGTGCTTACAGCGAGGCCCCCACAACTATATCGTCTATACTAAGCTCCATTGGTGTTAGCTTAGGCGCATACGAACTTATTCGTATATTTTCTGAAGTCCTTGAACCCTTCTGGTATGTTACATTGTTTCTCATAGTTACTGGTATTGCGAGTATTCTCTATGGCTCAATATATGCTCTAGCATGTCATGATGTAAAGAGACTTGTAGCATATAGCACTATTGCTCATATGGGATATGTTGCTTTTAGCTTGGGTTCAAGTGCGCATCTCTTGGAGACCGGAAATACTTTTCTAATACTAGGTTCTATTGCATATACTGCAACAATACTTTACGTGTTCTCTCATATGCTGGCTAAAGCATTGTTATTCTTAATTATTGGGGGAATTGAAGCAAGCTTTGGGTTAAGAGATTTAAACAAGCTTGGCGGCTTATCAGCTACTATGAAGAATACTTATCGCTTACTCATACTAGTATCATTGCAGCTCATAGGGATTCCGCCATCAATAACCTATATTGCTAAATCATTAATACATACTGCTACTGTTTCGTCTATGACACAAGTATTCTTTGAAGCATCTATAGCCGTTATAGCTTCTCTCCTAACCGCCTCGTATATGCTTAAACTATTAGTGAGGTTGTCGAGTCCAAGGAGAGAGTATCATAAACTGCTAAGACTTATTGAGAGAAAATATAGTAGATTATATGATAAATACGCTAGCATATTATTGTACGGATTTATTGGAGTAATAATAGCTTTCTCCCTATCCACACCAATACTAGTATCATTCATAAGCGAGCTAGCAAAAACTATTGGAGCTTCAAATATAGTAGACTATGTGGTTGTAACCCCTGTTATCGCTTATACGAAGCTACCAGCTCCACTACGATTACTCACGGTGGAGCAAGAATTACTTGTAGTTTTATCAACAATGCTCATAATTCCTTCACTAACTCTCCTAGCATATTATATATGGTCTCATCTTGAATACATTAGTGTTCATATGAGGAGGATCCATGATAGGCTTGTCCACGAGAACATATTGTTGAAGACCTCGTATGCTCTAAGGAAAATACAAGTCCTAGTAGAGGATCTCGAATACAATAGTAAGGTGTTGCTCGTATCATCACTACTACTATTATTGCTACTGATTGCCGCCCTTATATTGCTGGGGTAAAAAATATCTTTCACTAACAGTATATAGTATTAGACTATACAAGAAATATCCCATCTAACACTTTAGTACTTAAATGAGGGTTTTTAATGAGTAGACACTATGGAATCCTATTGAGTCTAGCACTAATAGTCTCCATGGTATTGCTGGCGTCATTGGTATTGACTGTTAACGATATCAGTATTATACCATTACAGCTTGGTCTAAGCGAGCTGGCTAGTCGTATTGTAAGGTATTCTTATTGCAATTGCATTAACAGTAGTTTATCGCTCGCAATAGTCAATGCTATTCTATGGGATTTCCGAGGAATAGATACCTTCTTCGAGACTACGGTATTGTTTATTGCAGTTATTGGTGGATGGATTGTATATAAAAACGTATTCGAGTTTAATAGAACCAGTATTAGTGGTAAAACCTATTCGTTAATAGTAGAAACTATTACCAAGTTATCCCTTGTTATTGCTTTTATAGTATCTCTTGCACTAGCATTAAACGGTCATTTATCTCCGGGGGGAGGTTTTCAGGGAGGTGTCTTATTTTCAACTGCTATAATAGTCTTGATAGTAGTGAACGGCTTAGAGTGGTTGAGGAGAAACTTGCTGCCCCCTTATAGGGCTCTATCTCTACGTACTATTGGCTTAATGGGTATCTTCTCCCTTGCTTTTCTCCCACTATTATCTGGCTTAATCCATGGTTACGTAGGCTTTGTTTTCCAGAATCAAGCCAAGCCTCCTCTAAGCTCTTTCAACCTATACTATGAGGTAGGAGGGGTAAGGTATAGTTTAATCATATTATTGTATAATATATTCGAGTACGTAGCTGTTACTGCTGCCTTTACTCTCGTATTCTATACTATTGCAACCATTGTTTTCAGAGAAGAACAGGGGGTTAGGGGATAGTGGATATTCAATTGTTTCTATGGAATGTGTTTACAGTATCCATAATAGCATCTGTTATCATTGGTGTCTTGGGAGTAGTGTTTAAGCCTAATGCTGTTAAGAAGATAATAGCATTGACCATTATGAATGACTCTATTTGTATTCTAATAATAGCTGTAGGATACTTACATCCAAGTAAGGCTCGCCCACCAGTCTATGAGTCTCCTCAAACATCTTCTATGGTATTTGTTGACCCCTTACCCCAGGCTTTAGTGGTAACTGCTATTGTTATAGGTTTGGCCTTAACATTATTTCTTTCAATAACAGTACTCCGCTTATATGAGCATCTAGGTACACTTAACTTCCACCGTGCTCTAAGGCTTGAGGAAGAAGCTAGGGAAGTCGAGTTAGAAGAAGCTGGTGAGGATTAGTGTTTGAGAACGTTATTTTACCCTTGTTAACCCTTGTTCCCGCTGGTGCTGCATTTCTTTTACCATTATTGTCTAGGCTTACTGGTAGTAGGATTATAGACTACTATTTCATAACGGTTTCCGTAATAGTATTCTATCTGGCTTTTACATCAGTTTTTGTCCCTAGTGAACTATACTATTATTTTTCTGGTTGGCCTCCACCAATAGGAATAGCCTATGCACTAGGACTGCGGGGTAAGGTGCTTTTATTCTATTCATCACTTGTCTTCTTTTTAACAAGCATATACGCTTCATGGTATGCAAGACACCACGAGAACCGCTACCTAATGTATACTATGATCTTAGGCTTAATGGCAGGGTTCAATGGAGTGTTATTGACTAATGACTTGTTTAACCTCTATGTTATGTTGGAGGTTACGGGTATATCGGCGTACATATTAGTAGCTTATTATAGTGATAGGTTTAAGGCAGTTGTATCTAGTTTAAAATATTCTTTCACTAGTATAGTTTTCTTGAACTTGTTTTTGCTTGGAGTATTGTTTATCTATGTGGATACACGTGTACTCAGCCTCGAATCCCTAAGGGAGGTAGTGGTTGAAGCAGATTTTTACGTGAGTATTAGTCTTGCCTTGTTTTTATGGACTTCTCTCTTCTTATCGGCTATATTTCCTAATCATTTCTGGCTACCAGATGCCCACGCAGATGCTCCTACACCAGTATCAGCTCTTTTATCCGGTATTATTGTTATGAATGGAGCACTCGTTTTCTTGAAAACCACTGAGATATTCAATAATGTTGGGTTAACCAGTATTGTCTCAAATGTTCTCTCATATCTACTACCGTTTTCAGCTCTCTATGCTGGCTTTATGATGGCTACTAGTAATGACGTGAAAAGAATATTAGCATATAGTACTATCGTTAACACCTCACTAGCGTTTATGGGGCTTAGCCTCCTAGACGAAAACGGGGTCAGCGCTGGTATGTTCCACTTAGTAACCCATATGTTGGGTAAGGCTCTCGTCTTCTTAAGCATTGGCGTATACGTCCATGAGGCTAAGACGAGGAACATCTATGCCTTAGAAGGTTACGGGCGAATGTATCCTCTAGCATTGCTTACATTTATGGCTGGTGCACTAAGTCTAACAGGCTTACCACCCTTTGCTGGTTTCTTCAGCAAACTATACTTATATCAAGCGTTATTGTTGGCAGGTAAACCTTTCCACGCACTCATAATAATAGTTATATCAGCTGTATCACTCTACGCCTACATGAGGATAATAGAACACTTATGGCATATACCCGTTCATGAACACTTTATACCCAGGAAGAGCTTATCGCC